>DASUZH010000447.1:0-2997 GCA_036376975.1 Burkholderiales bacterium
AGCTCGGCAACGGTCGGCGTCCTTGCGTCGCCCACCGCTGGCGGCTGCGCCAGGCCGAGGCCGCTCTTGCCGAGGCCGGCGGTGAGCAGGTCGTCGGCGTTGCCGTCGTATCGGGTGTGCAGGATCTTCTGGCTGGAGAAATCCGGCGTGCTGGCGCATCCCGCCGCGAGCAGCAGGACCAGCGGAAGGCCCAGTCTCATCTTCTCAAGTCTCATCTTCCCTCCCCTGTCATTCCGGGCGTTGCGGCGGCTTCGGCCGCCGGCCGACGGTGATGTCGGCGTCGACGTCGCTGCCTTTTCTCTTCAGCCTCATGCGCGCCGTCTCGCCCGGTGCGAGCGCGGCGACGAGGTTGAGCATACTCGCCGGGTCGCTCACCGGCTTGCCCTGGATCTCGAACAGCACGTCGCCCGGCTTCACCCCGGCCTTGTCGGCCGGGCCGCCGCGCAGCACGCCGGCGATCAGCGCGCCGCGCGTGCCGCCCAGGCGGAACGACTCGGCGGCCGCCGGGGTGATCTCCTGCACCTCGACGCCGATCCAGCCGCGCGTCACCGCGCCGTTCTTCACGATCTGCTCCAGCACCATCTTGGCGGTCGACACCGGGATGGCGAAGCCGATGCCCATCGAGCCGCCGGAGCGCGAGAAGATCGCGGTGTTGATGCCGACCAGGTTGCCGCCGGCGTCGACCAGCGCGCCGCCGGAGTTGCCGGGGTTGATCGCGGCGTCGGTCTGGATGAAGTTCTCGAAGGTGTTGATGCCCAGGCCGGTGCGGCCGAGCGCCGAGACGATGCCGCCGGTGACGGTCTGGCCGACGCCGAACGGGTTGCCGATGGCGAGCACCACGTCGCCGACGCGCAGCGCGTCGGAGGAGCCGAAAGTGATCGCCGGCAGGCCCTCGGCGTTGACGCGCAGCACCGCGAGGTCGGTCTCCGGGTCGTTGCCGACCACCTTGGCGAGCAGCTTCTTGCCGTCGGGCAGCGCCACTTCGATCTCGTCGGCCGCCTCGACCACGTGGTGGTTGGTCAGCAGGTAGCCCGCCGGGCTGACGATCACGCCGGAGCCGAGGCTGGAGGCGCGCTGCGACTCGGCCGGCAGCTGGTCGCCGAAGAAGCGGCGGAACACCGGATCGTTGAGCAGCGGGTGGCGCTGCGTGCGGACTTCCTTGCTGGTGAAGATGTTCACCACCGACGGCGTCGCGCGGCGCACCGCCTCGTGGTACGAGCCGAGGCTCGCCACCGTCGGCAGCGGGCCGGCGGACGGCGCCTGATGCACGACGGGCGCGGGCGCCGGCGCGTTGCGCGCGGGCAGCCACTCGGGCCGGAAGGTCGAGACGACGAACAGGATCGCGACGGCTACGGTGGCGGCCTGCGCGAAGATGATCCAGAGACGGTACATATATGGAGAGGGCGGGGCGGCGCTAGTATACGAAATTCCTCTGCAAATTTAAGCCTTTAGAGGCGAAATCGTGGACTTTTCCAGCCCCTGTCGCTAAAATCGCACACCTTTTATTTCAGCCATCTCCATGAGCGAGCAAGAAAAAGTAGACAACACGCGGCGCAACCTGGTGATCGCCACTTCGGCGGTCGGCGGCGCCGCCACCCTCGGCGTGGCGATCCCCTTCGCCGCCAGCATGCTGCCCTCCGAGCGCGCGAAAGCGGCCGGCGCGCCGGTGGAAGTCGACCTGACGCGCATCGCGCCCGGCGAAATGGCAGTGATCGAGTGGCGCGGCAAGCCGGTGTGGGTGATCCGCCGCACGAAGGAGATGCTCGACTCGCTGAAGACGGCGGCCACGCGCCTCACCGATCCCGAGTCGAAGCAGTCGACGCAGCCCGACTACGCGAAGAACGAAATGCGCTCGCAGAATCCCGAGTGGATGGTGATGGAGGGGGTTTGCACCCACCTCGGCTGCTCGCCGCAGATGAAGCCCGCCGACGCCAAGGCCGAGATGGGCGCCGACTGGGCGGGCGGCTTCTACTGCCCGTGCCACGGCTCCAAGTTCGACCTCGCCGGGCGCGTGTTCCGCGGCGCGCCGGCGCCCACCAACCTGGTGGTGCCGCCCTACACGCTCGCCGAGGGCAAGCTGGTGATCGGCGAAGACAAAGAACAGAAGGGAGCCTGATCGATGGGGACGCTGGTGTCGCGCCTGTGGGGGTGGTTCGACTCGAGGATGCCCTCGGTCGCCGAGCAGTTCAAGATCCACGCCTCCGAGTACTACGCGCCGAAGAACTTCAACTTCTGGTACTTCTTCGGCTCGCTCGCCATGCTGGTGCTGGCGATCCAGATCGTGTCGGGCATCTTCCTGACCATGAACTACAAGCCGGACGCCGCGCTCGCCTTCGGCTCGGTCGAGTACATCATGCGCGACGTGCCGTACGGCTGGCTGGTGCGCTACATCCACTCCACCGGCGCCTCGGCGTTCTTCATCGTCGTCTACCTGCACATGTTCCGCGCCATGCTGTACGGCTCCTACAAGGAGCCGCGCGAGCTGGTGTGGATCTTCGGCGTGCTGATCTACCTGACCCTGATGGGCGAGGCGTTCTTCGGCTACCTGCTGCCCTGGGGCCAGATGTCGTACTGGGGCGCGCAGGTGATCGTGAACCTGTTCGGCACGGTGCCGTTCATCGGCCCCGACCTGGCGCTGTGGATCCGCGGCGACTACGTGGTGTCCGACGCCACGCTCAACCGCTTCTTCGCCCTGCACGTGATCGCCTTCCCGCTGGTGCTGCTCGGCCTGGTGGTGGCGCACATCCTCGCGCTGCACGACGTCGGCTCGAACAACCCCGACGGCGTCGACATCAAGAAGCTGAAGGGGCCGGACGGAAGGCCGCTGGACGGCATTCCCTTCCACCCCTACTACACGGTGAAGGACCTGGTCGGCGCGGTGGTGTTCCTGATCATCTTCTGCGCGGTGATGTTCTTCGTGCCGGAGATGGGCGGCTACTTCCTCGAGCACAACAACTTCATCCCGGCCGACCCGCTGAAGACGCCCGAGCACATCGC
>DASUZH010000448.1:0-2035 GCA_036376975.1 Burkholderiales bacterium
GTCGACTACGCCATCTTCGGGCTCGACGCGGACGGCCGGGTGGCGAGCTGGAACGCCGGCGCCGAGCGCATCCTCGGCTACCGCGCGGACGAGATCGTCGGCGGGCAGCTGGCGCGCTTCTACCTGCCCGACGACATCGCGTTCGGCAAGCCGGCGCACGAGATCGAGGTGGCGAGCGCCGCCGGGCGCTTCGAGGAGGAGGGCTGGCGGCTGCGCAAGGACGGCTCGATGTTCCGCGCCCACGTCGTGGTGACCGCGGTGCGCGACGACGACGGCGCGCTGCTCGGCTTCGCCAAGGTGACGCGCGATTTGACTGAGCGGACCCGCGTCGAGGGCGAGCTGATCCGCGCCAAGGAGGAGGCGGAGAAGGCGAGCGAGGCGAAGTCGCAGTTCCTCGCCAACATGTCGCACGAACTGCGCACGCCGCTCAATTCGCTCCTGATCCTTGCGCGGCTGCTGGCCGACAACCCCGGCGCCAACCTGACCCCGAAGCAGGTGCAGTTCGCGCAGACCATCTACGCCTCGGGCATGGACCTGCTCTCGCTGATCAACGACCTGCTCGACCTGGCGAAGATCGAGTCGGGCGCGATCAGCCGGCTGCACCTGGAGCCGGCGCGCCTGGAGGAGATCGGCGTCGAGCTGGAGCGCAGCTTCCGCCAGCTGGCGGTCGACAAGGGCCTGCAGTTCTCGATCAGCATCGACCCCGCCGCGCCGGCGACCATCCGCACCGACGCGCAGCGCGTCAGGCAGGTGCTGAAGAACCTGCTGGCGAACGCCTTCAAGTTCACCCGGGAGGGCGGCGTCTCGCTGCGCATCGCGCCCGAGGCGGACGGCTGGCTCGCGTTCGCGGTGACCGACACCGGCATCGGCATCGAGGAGGACAAGCGGCAGATCATCTTCGAGGCCTTCCAGCAGGCCGACGGCACCACCAGCCGGCAGTACGGCGGCACCGGCCTGGGGCTGTCGATCAGCCGCGAGGTCACGCGGCTGCTGGGCGGCGAGATCCGCCTGCAGAGCGAGCCGGGGAAGGGCAGTACGTTTACCCTGCGCTTGCCGATCGGCTAGAAGCGGACCAGCTTCGGCGCGCCCTTGCCGACCGAAAGGTAGCCGCCGCGGCCGTACCAGTCGGGAAGCACCCAGCGCTCGCCGACGCCGGCGACGCGATGGTGGCCGGGACGGTGCGTGTGGCCATGGATCAGGCGCCGCACGCCGTGGTGCCGCATGGCCTCGCGCACCGCGCCGTCATTGACGTCCATGATCTCGGCCGGCTTGGCAGCGACCACTTCCTTGCTTTTCTCGCGCATGCCGCCGACCGCCTTGCGGCGTTCATCGAGCGACTTGGCGAGGAAGGCGCCTTGCCAGGCGGGCGAGCGCGCCGTACGCCGCCAGTTCTGGTAGTCGAGGTCGTCGGTGCACAGCGTGTCGCCGTGCATCAGCAGCGTCTTTTCGCCCGCCAGCTCGACCAGCGTGGGGTCGTCGAGCAGCCTTGCGCCGGTCGCCTCGCAGAACCCGCCGCCGACCAGGAAGTCGCGGTTGCCGTGCATGAAGAAGAGCGGCACGCCGCTGCGCGAAAGGCTGCGCAGAGACCCGGCGATCACCGCGTTGAAGGGATAGGCGAGGTCGTCGTCGCCGATCCAGTACTCGAAAAAATCGCCCAGGATGTAGAGCGCGTCGGCGCCGCGCGCCTGCTTCTCGAGGAAGGAGAAGAACCGCTCGTTCGCCGCCGGCCGCTCCTCGCTGAGGTGCAGGTCCGAGATGAAGAGCGCTGCCACTACTCTACTTGGCGGCGACGACGCTCGCCTGCTCGATCACCACCACCGGGCGCGGCACGTCGCGCTGGAACGGGCCGCCGGAGCCGGTCGGGGTCTTGGCGATCTTGGTCACCACGTCCATCCCCGACACCACCTTGCCGAACACCGCATAGCCGACGCCGTCGCTCTTCGGGTCGTCCTGGTTGAGGAAGGCGTTGTTGTTGACGTTGATGAAGAACTGCGCGGTCGCCGAGTCCGGATCCGAGGTGCGCGCCATCGCCACC
>DASUZH010000449.1:0-3812 GCA_036376975.1 Burkholderiales bacterium
TCCTTGATCTTCTTCTCGTCGGCGGCCTTGCGCTCCTGCACCCAGCGCACGTTCTCGTTCTCGAGCCAGTCCGCCATCTTGGTGAGGAAGGCGCGCTGCTCTTCGCGCAGCGACTTCCACTTGTTCTCGTTGATCAGGACGTTGACGATGACGTTGTAGAAGCCGGGGTCGATGCGGTACCTGGTGTGCGCGCCCCAGCCCATGTCGAACATGCCGATCGCCGGCCAGCCGTAGCCGTCGACCACGCCCCGCTCCAGGGCGGTGAGCACTTCTCCCGGCGCGGTGGTGACCAGCGACACGCCGAGCGCGGTGAACAGCGGCGTGTAGTTCGGCGTCGTGCGCAGGCGCATGCCCTTCAGGCCGTCCGTCGGCGGCTTGCTGGTCCAGATGTGGAAGCCGATGCCGTCGCCGTAGGCGGAGAGCAGGTGCGCGTTCAGCTTCTGGCCGTGGTACTTCTGCAGCGCGGTCCAGAACGGCGTCTTGCGCAGCTGCGGCGTCATCTGCGGCACCAGGATCTGCGCGTCGGCTTCCGGCATCACGTTGGTGTAGAACGTCGGCGGCAGCGACACCATGTCGACCACGCCGGTGCGCAGCGCGTTGCCCTGCTCGAAGGTCGGGATGGCGTCCGGGCCGCCGCGCAGGTTGATCTGCACCAGCCCCTTGCCCTCCTTGTTCGTCTGCTCGACGAAGCGCACGAAAATCTCGCCGAAGGTGGTGTTGCGCGGCACGAAGACGACTGCGCTGAGCGTGGTTTCCTGCGCGCCCGCGCTCCCGCAAGCGGCGAGCAGTGAGAAGAATGCAGCCTTGAGTAGTTTCATGTGGTCCCCTGTGAAAGACGTGCCAGCACCTCGTCGGCGCTCATCACGTCGCCGAACTGCTGGATGAAGATCTCGAGCGACGCCAGGTGCTCTTCGTCGGACAGCGCGGCGCAGCAGTCGGACACCATCACCGACTTGAAGTCGAGCATCATGGCGTCGCGCGCGGTGGAGTCGCAGCACACGTTGGTCTTGGTGCCGGTGATGAACACGGTGTCGACGCCGAGGTTGCGCAGCACGCGCTCGAGCGTCGAGGCGCCGTGCGCCAGCGCGCTGTAGCGGTTCTTCACCAGCGTCACGTCGCCGGGCTCGACCTTGAGGTCGCGCCATACGGCCTGGCGCTCGGGCGCCAGGCTTTCCGCCATGCGCCGGCGCACGTCGGCGTTGCGCACCACGTGGCCGAAAAACACCTCCCAGTCGCTATGCCCGTTTTGCACGGTATTGGCGTGCAGGATCCAGATCACCGGCACGCCGCGTCCGCGCAGCGCGGCGGCGAAACGGTTGAGGTTGGGGACGATGGCGCGCGCCGCCGGCACCTCGCCGGGGGCGCCGGGCAGGCAGAAGGTGTTCTGCATGTCGATCACCAGCAGCGCGCTGCGAGCGGCGTCGAAACGGGTGAACCAGTGCAGGTCGCCGCGGCGCGCGACCACGCGCTCCACTATGTGCGGGCGAATCGAAACCTTGTGCATCCTGCCGGATTGTAGGATAAGGATAGGCGCATGCGCGAGGAATACAGTGACCTCGTCGGTCGCGGGCGAGTGCACCGGCGCTTCTATACCGATCCGGCGGTGTTCGAGGAGGAGCAGGCGCGGATCTTCCGCCGCGTCTGGCTGTGGCTCGGCCATGAAAGCCAGCTCAGGCGGCCGGGCGATTTCTTCACCGCGCGCCTGGCGGGCGAGCGCATCATCGTCGCGCGCCACACCGACGGCGCCATCCATGCGTTTCACAATCGCTGCACCCACCGCGGCGCGGAGGTTTGCCCGTCGGCATCCGGCAACGCGCGCAACTTCGTCTGCCCGTACCACGCCTGGACCTATCGCACCGACGGCTCGCTTGCCTCGGTGCCGCTCGACCAGGGCTACGGCGCGAACTGGCGCGCCGGCATGGGCGGCATGCGCCTCGAGCCGCTCGCGCGCCTGGCGAGCTACCGCGGCTTCATCTTCGGCAGCCATTCCGCCGCAGGCGACGACCTGCCAACCTACCTCGGGGCGGAAGTGCGCGCTGCCTTCGACAATCTGGTCGAGCGTGCCCCGCACGGCGAGATCGAGCTCGCCGGCGGCAGGACGGTGCAGCGCTACCGGGGCAACTGGAAGCTGCAGCTGGAGAACTCGATCGACCTGCTGCACCCGCGCATCCTGCACCGCAGCGCGATCGACGCCGCCGACCGCGTCGACCACGGCGGCCAGCCGCCGTCGATCGAATGGGACATCGTGAAGGCGAACGGCCTCACGCTGCGCGAATGGGACGGCATGCAGATCAGGGCGATGCCCGGCGGGCACTGCTGGATGGCGGGCTTCCTCACCAAGGCGATCGACGATGGTCCGCTGCAGGCGCGCTACCGCGGCATGATGGTCGAGCGCTACGGCGAGAAGCGCGCCGGCGAGATCCTCGCCTTCAACCGCCACAACACCATCGTCTATCCGAACCTGTTCGTGAACTCGCGCCTGGCGCAGATCCGCGTGCTGCAGCCGGTGAGCGTCGACTGCACCGAGCAGCACGGCTACATCTTCCGCCTGAAGGGCGCGCCGGAGGAGATGTTCGAGGCCTCGGTGCGCATGGTGAACACCAACAACTCGCCTTCCTCCATCGTCACCAGCGACGACCACGAGATCTTCGAGCGCATCCAGCAGTCGCTCGCCGGCGGCCGGCACGAGTGGGTCGACCTGTCGCGCGGGCTCGAGCAGGAGGAGGACGCGCAGGGCACCAACGAGCTGCCGATGCGAAACCAGCATCGCGCCTGGGCCCGGTACATGGGTGCATGAACCTCGAGCTCTGGCACCGGGTGCAGCAGTTCCTCTTCCACGAGGCGCGCCTGCTTGACGAACGCCGCCTGCAGGAATGGGTCTCGCTCTACGCCGACGACGCCGAGTACTGGGTGCCGTACGCCTGGGGGCAGGAAAGCCCGAAGGATCACGTCTCGCTCTTCTATGAGACCAAGTCGCTGCTCGGCATGCGCATCGACCGCCTCGAGCGCGAGCTGTCGCCGCTCGACTCGCCGATGGTGCGCGTCAATCACTACCTGACGAACGTTACGGTGGAGGAGGGCGCCGAGCTGACGGCGCGCGCGCAGCTGCTGTTCGTCGAGTACCGCCGCGGCGAGCAGCGCTGGTTCGCCGGGCGCGCGACCTGGCGGCTGCGGCCGCGCGGGGAGAGCTTCCTGATCGCGGCGAAGCGGGTCGACCTGCTGAACGCCGACCAGGAGCAGGGCCACCTGCGCTTCACGGTGCCGTTCTGATGAACGTGCAGAGCCTGTGGCGCGGCGACGCGGTGCATCGCGCGGCCTATACCGATCCGGCGGTGTTCGCGCTCGAGCAGGAGCGCATCTTCCGCCGCGCCTGGCTGTATGTCGCGCACGAGAGCGAGGTGCCGCGCGCCGGCGATTACGTCCTGCGGCGTCTCGGACCCGACGAAGTCCTGCTGGTGCGGGGCGACGACGGCGGCCTTTCCCTGCTGCACAACCGGTGCGCTCACCGCGGCGCGCGCATCGTCGCCGAGCCCGCGGGCAATGCGAAACAGCTGCGCTGCCCTTACCACGCCTGGACCTACGCGCTCGACGGCCGGCTGATCGGCGTTCCGCTCGCGGAGGGCTACGCGGCGCAGCCCGACCTCGGCCTGGCGAAGGTGGCGCGCGTCGAAAGCTACCGCGGCTTCGTCTTCGGCTCGCACGCCGCGCAAGGCCCCGGCCTCGCCGAGTTCCTCGGCGGCCTGGCGAGCGCCTTCGACAACATGCTCGACCGTGCGCCCGCCGGGAGCGTGTCGCGCTTCGGCGGCGCGCTG
>DASUZH010000450.1:0-4541 GCA_036376975.1 Burkholderiales bacterium
AGGTACGCCGGCAGCAGGCGCAGCGCGTTCGAGTAGGGCAGCACCGCGTGCGTCGCGCAACCGAGGAAGTTCGTGTTCCACACGCCGGCCAGCGCCATCAGAACCGGAACGTTCTTTTCGAGGGGGGTATTCTGGAAATGCAGGTCGATCTCGCGTCCGCCGTCCAGCAGCTCGCCGAACCGGTCGAAGCCGATCGCGCAGGCGGCGGCGAAACCGACCGCCGACCAGACCGAGAAGCGTCCGCCGACCCAGTCCCACATCGGCAGGATCTCCGCGGCGCCGAACTTCCTCGCCGCCTCGACGTTCGAGGTCACCGCGTAGAAGGTCTTGCCGCCCCATTGTCTTGCGGCGGCCGCGTTGGCCATGGTTTCCTGCGTGGTGAAGGTCTTGGAGACCACGATGAACAGCGTCGAGGCCGGATCGGCGCCCTCGAGCGCGCGTTGCAGATCGTGCGGGTCGACGTTGGCGGCGAAGCGCACGTCGACGGCCTCGTCGCCCAGCGCGTCGGCGAGCAGCCGCGGGCCGAGGTCCGAGCCGCCGGTGCCGAGGTTGACGACCCGCTTGAATTTCTTTTCATTGCGGATGCGGGAAACCAGGCCCTGCATTACCTGGAGCGTCCGGAGGACCTCCGCATGGGCACCACTTCTCAGCGCCGTGTGCCACGCCGCGCGTTTCTCGCTGGTATTGATCTCCTTGCCGGAAAGCAGCGCGTCGCGCCACTCAGGGAGGCCGCGCTCGTTGGCGAGGTTGGCAAGCAGCCGCAGCGTCATGGCGCCGAGGCGCTGGCGCGAGTAGTCGTAGCGGATGCCGGGAGCTTCGGCGACGAACTGGGTGGAGCGCGCGACGTCGTTCGCGAACAGGTCCTTCAGGCGCACCTCGCGCCAGCTCTCGGCGTGGTGCTGCAGCTGCGGCCAGGCTTTGGCGTCGAGCGGCGAAGTGGCGTTCATTTCTGCTGGCGGTAGAGGCGGTAGCGCTCGGACTTGTCGCCCGGGCGGCCGACGTCGGCGAGCTTCACCCAGTCGGGGCCCGGGCCGTCGAACTCGTTGGCCGGGCTGCCCTGCACGATCAGCAGCCGGCAGCCCGAAGCCGGCAGCGCGTCGAACGGCCGCGGCCGGATGCCGGCGTGGTAGTCGAGCGCGGCGGCCTGCGAGATGCCGAGCGAGCGCTGCGCGATGCAGCCCGCATCGACCGGGATCTTCGAGCGCAGCTGCAGCGCGACCGAGCGGTAGCTCTTCTGGTGGTCGGCCCAGCCCATCAGCAGCATGCTGAACGTGCCCCACAGCAGCACCACGCCGGCCGCCCAGCGCGCCAGGCTGCGCACCGGCGAGCGCGTCGAGTAGAACACGACGTACAGCCAGCCGGCGAGCAGCGCCAGCGCCACCAGCGCCCACAGAACCTTGAACTCGAACACGAATCCCGGCGCGACCTTGTAGAAGTTGTTGGCCCAGCGCGGCGGCAGGTTGGCGAGCGCGGCGAAATAGCTGAACCAGACCACGAAGGCGAAGAAGCCGAAGCCGAGCACGCTGAAGTAGTCGAGCGCGCCGGCGGCGCCGCGGCGCAGGACCAGCGCGCCCTGCGCCGCGAGCAGGGCGAGCGGGGGCAGCAGCATGATCAGGTTGACGTCCTGCGGCGGGCCCCAGAAGCCGATCGCGGCGAGCATCGCCGCCGAGGCGGCGAAGGGGACGAACAGGCGCGGCTCGAGCAGCCGCCGGCGCAGCGACCACAGTGCCCAGCCGGCGATCGGCCACGCCGGCCAGGCGAACCAGCCGGCGGTCTTCAGGAAGTAGCGCAGGTTGCCGCCGAAGCCGCCTTGCGGCTGCGAGGCGACGGCCCACCATTGCGCGAACAGCTCGGGCGAGCGCAGGTACAGGGCGATCGGCCAGGCGCTCGCCACCAGCGCCGCCACGGGAACGAACGCGGCGTGGAACAGCAGGCCGCCGCGGTTGCGCCATTCGTCGCAGACCAGATGCGCGGCGACCACCGCCAGGCCCAGCGCGAGCGGCGCGATCCAGCTCGCCGAGAGAAAGGCGCAGCCGAGCGCGGCGCCGAACAGCGCGCCGGCGGCGAGCGGCCTGCGCTGCGCGTGCGGCAGCGCGGCGAGCGCGCCGCACAGCGCGGCGAGCGCCGCGAGCTCGGGCAGCGCCTCGTGCGCGTGCACGATCAGGCCGACCGAGCCGAGCAGCAGCAGCAGCGCGGCGGCGCCGGCCTCGCGCTTCTGCGGATCGGGCTGCCAGTCGCGCGCCGCGAGGTAGATCAGGCAGAACGCACAGAGGACGAGCAAACCGCTCGCCAGCCGGGCGCCGAAATGGAACTCGACGAAGAACTGCAGCAGCTTGCCGAAGGCGACGGCGAGCCAGTGGTAGAGCGGCGGGTCGTTGAGCCACGGCACGCCGGCGATGCGCGGCACGATGGCGTCGCCGGAGGTGGCCATGCCGTGCGCGATGCCGATGCCGATGGCGTCGTGCGTCTTCCAGGGATCGTGCCCGAACAGGCCCGGCAGGATGAACGCCAGCGCGATCGCCGCGAGGACGCCTGCCGAGGGCGGCAGGGTAAGGGCGGGCAGACGGGGCAGCATGGCCCCGCAGGTTACTTCGTCTTCTTGGTGTAGCGGCGCTTGAACTTCTCGACCCGGCCGGCGGTGTCCATGATCTTCGTCTTGCCGGTGTAGTACGAGTGCGATTCGGAGGAAACCTCGACCTTGACGACCGGATACTCCTTGCCGTCGGTCCACTTCATGGTCTCGCGGCCCTTCGTGTCGATCGCGGAGCGCGTCAGGAAGGAGTGGTTCGA
Source organism: Burkholderiales bacterium (assembly GCA_036376975.1). Classification (GTDB taxonomy): domain Bacteria; phylum Pseudomonadota; class Gammaproteobacteria; order Burkholderiales; family SG8-39; genus SCGC-AG-212-J23. The sequence continues at coordinate 2,791 of DASUZH010000450.1, forward strand.
GCTGGTGTCGAGGAAGATCACCGGCTGGTAAACGGGGTGGATGCCTGATTTCATAGGGCGCGAATTATAAAGGAAAAATCGCCATTTCTACAGCCGGCCGGAGCGCTTCAGCTCGAGGTACCGGTTAACAAGGGAAATGGCCAGGTTCTGGGGCTCCACATCCAGGCAAAGGACCCCGGCGGCGTCCAGGCGCCGGAAGCTGCGCTCCCGGCCCGCCAGGTAGTCGGCGGCGGCGGCATGGGTGACCGCCCGGTCGAAGGTGTCGACCCGGGCGGACAGGGCCCGGCCGAGGATCGCCTCGCGCAGCGAGGCGAGCACCACCAGGTGGCGCGTGCGCAGCAGCCGCAGGGCCGGCAGCAGGGTCTCGTCGTCCTCGTCGCGCAGGTTGGTCAGCACGATGACCAGGGCGCGCCGCCGCACATGGCGCATCACGTCGCGCGCGGCCTGGTGATAGTCTGGCACCGCCAGGGTCGGCTCAATGTCGTAGGCGCGGTTGAGGATGGCGTTGACCGCGGCGACCGATTTGCGCGGCTCGACGTAGCGGCTGACCCCGGCCATGGTCAGCATGCCGACCGCGTCGCCCTGGCGGGCGGCGACGTGGGCGAGCAGCAGGGCCGAGTTGAGCACGTGGTCGAAATGCGAGAGCGAGTCGTCCGCGGTGTCGTCCTTCGCCGCCATGCGGCGCCCGCAGTCGACCACCAGCAGCACGCGCTGGTCCTTCTCGTCCTCGTACTCGCGCGCGATGAGCCGCGCGGTGCGCGAGGTCGCCTTCCAGTCGATGGCGCGCTGCGAGTCGCCCTGGCGGTACTCGCGCAGCTGGTGGAACTCCATGCCCTCGCCGCGCCGGCGCACCTGCAGCACGCCGATCTGCGAGAGGCGGTTGTCGGTGGCGAGCAGCGTGTACTTGGCGAGCGCGCGGAAGTTGGGGTAGACGCGCACGCCGGCCGGGCCGCCGACGTGCCGCGTGACCTGCCACAGCCCGAGCGGCGAAAAGATCCGCAGCTCGGTCGCGCCGAAGCGCGCCTCGCCACGCGCCACCGGCCGCGCCTGGTAGACCATCTCGACCCACTCGAGCGGCGCCAGCTGGCCGCCGCGCGGCAGGCCTTCCACCTCGAAGCTGGCCGGGTGGTGGTCGTGGACCTCGCAGCGCAACCGCCGCCGGGTCATGTTGGCGATGCGCAGCGAGACGTCGATGCGCACGCCCAGGGCGAGCGTCGCCGGCAGGCGCCGCACCACCGCCGGCGGGGCCTGGCGCAGGCCGGCGAGCAGGTCGAGCGCCGCGATCAGCGCGGCCGCCGCGGCGAGCGTCAGCCACTGCGCGTCGAAGGCATCGACCACCGCGACGCCGATGGCCGCCGCGGCCATCGCCGTGGCGATCCACACCAGGCGGCGGGCGGGAAGGACGAGAGGCATCGGATCGGCTACTTGCGCGGCGCCTCGACCTTGTCGAGCAGGCCCTTGAGGATGCCGTCGGCGTCGCGCCCCTCCAGCTCGAGCTCGGGCGAGGGCGCGATGCGGTGGCGCAGCGCCGGCAGCGCCATGCGCTTGACGTCGTCCGGTGTGACGAAGTCGCGGCCGGCGAGCAGGGCGGCGGCGCGGGCGGCGCGCACCAGCGAGATGCCGCCGCGCGGCCCGGCGCCGGCCACGACCCCCGCCCAGGTGCGCGTGGCGCGCACCAGCCGGATGGCGTAGTCGAGCACCGCGTCGTCCACCCGCAGCGTCGCGGCGATGGTCTGCAGCAGCGCCACGGT
>DASUZH010000451.1:0-3475 GCA_036376975.1 Burkholderiales bacterium
GCGAGCGTCGAGCTCGGCGCGGCCGTGGTGCGCACCCTGGCGCGCTGCGAGCAGCGCCTCGCCGGAAAATCCGGCACAGTGGCGCCGTGACCAAGGCGCGCATCCTGCCCGCCGCGCTGCTCGTCGCGGCGGTCGCGGCGATCAACTTCCTCTGGATGCCGGGAGAGCTGCTGACGGGCGACCCGCACGCCTGGCGCGAGGAAACCCGCAGCATCCTGGTGCTCGGCGGCCTGCACATCCCGATCAAGGACGGGCGCGTGGTCGGCGAGCGCGGCCGCTACTTCGTGCAGAACGAGCGCGACGGCCTCTGGTACTCCAAATACGGCATCGCCAACTCGCTGCTCGCCCTGCCGCCGATGTGGCTCGAGCGGGCGCTGGGCAAGGACGTCTCGCAGCCCGGCACGCCGTCCAGCCTGCTGGTCCTCAATCTCTGGTACGTCGGCCTCAGCGTGGCTCTCGCAGCCCTCCTTTATTCGCTGTCGGGCGCCTACTCCCGGCGGGCGGGCGTACGTGCGTTGTTCGTCTTCGCATCGCTGTATTGCACCTCGCTCTGGTTCTATCAGCGCGCGCAGGCGTCGGAGCTCTACCAGACGCTGTTCTTCACGGCGTTTTTCGCCGCCCTGATCGGGTTCCTGCGGCCGCTGCGCGAGCAGGGCCCGGCCGGCCTCAGCCGCCGCGCCTGGGCCTGCCTCGGCGTGGCCTGGCTGTGCGCGGCGGCGCTGATCTTCACCCGCGTCATCTACGGGCTGCTGCTGCCGCTCATCGTGTGCCTCGCCGTCTACTGCGGCGCGCGCTGGCGGCGCCTGCCCCCGCTGCTCGTCCCGCTTCTGGTGCCGCCGCTCGCGATCGTCGCGCTGCTCGGCTGGGTCAACTACGTCAAGTTCGGCGCGCCCTGGCTGACCGGCTACCACCAGTGGAACGAGGCCTCGCACTACCCCGTCGGGTCGCTGTTCGACGGCCTGTGGGGCTTCCTGTTCTCGCCGCGCTTCAGCATCTTCCTCTACTTCCCGCTGCTGATCTTCGCTCTGGCCGGCCTGCGCCGGTTCGCCGAGCGGCACCGCCTCGACGCCCTCGTCATGCTGTCGGTGTTCGCCTGCTTCCTGCTGGTGCTGGCGAAGACGCCGTCGTGGGCCGGCGAATGGAGCTACGGGCCGCGCTACCTGCTGCCGATGCTGCCGGTGCTGTCGCTACCCTTCCTCACCTTCGCCGACGACGTCATCGACCGCGTCCGCACCTGGCCGGCGCGCGCCTGGGCCGCGGCCGCGATCTCCGCGCTCTGCTATTCCGCCTACCTGCAGGCGCAGGTCAACCTGCTGCCGTTCTGGTCCTACTACGAGGTGCGCGGCGTGCTGCTCGCCGCGCGACCGCTCGAGTCGATTGAATATTTCCTCAACCGGCCGACCGCGTTCGTCGTGCAGGACCTGCTGCGCCACCGCTACAACGTCGAGGCGCTGCCTTTCTTCTCGGACATGGCGCGGAACGCACCAGGCACCTTCGCCGAGCATGCCCGCCGCGAGCTCGCCCCGATGCTCGCGCGCAACAACCTGTACTGGTCGCTGCCGCCGGCAGAGCGGCGCTAGCCCGCCGGCGCCAGCGCCTCGCCGCGCCACTCGAGCCGCCGCGCGTGGTGGCCGGCGAGACTCTCGCGGTGGCCGATGGAGACCAGCGTAGTCTGCGGCAGCTTCTGCTTGAGCAGGCGGTACAGCGCGTCCTGCGCGTCTTCGGGCAGCGAGGCGGTCGCCTCGTCGAGGAACAGCCAGTCGGGCTTGTTGAGCAGCGCGCGCGCGAACGCAAGGCGCTGCTGCTCGCCGCCCGACAGCACCTGCGCCCAGTTCTCGCTGCGCTCCAGGTCCGCCGCCAGGTGCGGCAGGCCGACCGCGCTCAGCGCCTCGGTTGCTTGTTCATTCGAAAAATCTTCCAGGTCCGCGGGGTAGCTCACCGCGTGCTTCAGCGTGCCGATCGGCAGGTAGGGCTTCTGCGGCAGGAACAGCAGCCGCGCCCCCTTCGGCAGGCGGATGCGGCCCTTCCAGTACGGCCAGATCCCCGCCAGCGCGCGGAACAGCGTCGACTTGCCCGCGCCGGACGGGCCGGTGACCAGCACGTTCTCGTTCCTGCGCAGCTGCAGCGAAGCGTCGCGCAGCAGCGGCTTGCCATGCGGCAGCGACAGCGCCAGCGCGTCGGCCGCCAGCTCGTCCGCCGCGCCTTCCGTGCGCTCGCCGTCGATCCGCGCGCTCTCCACGCGCACCTTCTCCATGGAGGCGGAGAACCCGATCAGGCGGTCCACCGTCGCCTTCCACGTCGCGAACTGGGTGTAGGCGGTGATGAACCACGACAGCGCGCCCTGCACCTGGCCGAACGCGGAGGCGGTCTGGAAGATGGCGCCCATCTGGATCGCGCCGGAGAAGAAGCGCGGCGCGACGACCACGTACGGGAAGATGATCGCGACCTGGTTGTAGAAGGCGGTCACCCAGGTGAGCTGCTTCTGCTTGAACATCAGCGCCCACCAGTTGCGGATCACGTTGGCGAACCGCTCGCGGAATCCCACCAGCTCGCCCGACTCGCCGCGGTAGAGGGCCACGCCCTCGCTGTTCTCCCGCAGGCGGACGAGGGAAAAGCGGAAGTCGGCCTCGAAGCGCTGCTGGTTGAACTCGATGCCGATCAACGGCCGGCCGACGAGGTGCGTGACGATCGTGCCCACCACGGCGTAGAGCAGCGCGACCCACACCAGGTAGCCCGGCACCGGAATGCCGGCAAGCTCGATCACGCCCGACAGCACCCACAGGATCGCGATAAAGGAGACCAGCGTCACCACCGCGGACAGCAGGCCGAGCGTGAGCGACAGGGTACTGGTGACGAACAGGTTGAGGTCCTCGGCGATGCGCTGGTCCGGGTTGTCGGTGCCGCGGTCGAGCAGCTGCATGCGGTAGTACGCCTGGTCCTTCATCCAGCTGGCGAGGAAGCGCTCGGTGAGCCAGGTGCGCCACTCGATGGTCAGCATCTGCTGGTAATAGAGGCGGTAGACCGCGGTGATGATGAACAGCACCGCCAGCAGGGTGAACTTGCCGAGCTGGCGGAAAAACTCCGGGCCGTCCTTGTCCTGCAGGGTGTTGTAGAAGTCGTTGTTCCAGGCGTTGAACTGCACTTCGATCCAGACCAGCATCAGCACCAGGCCGACCACGGTCGCCGCCATGGTCCAGGCCTTCGCCCGCTCCTCCGACACCCAGTAGGGCTTGGCGAGCGCCCAGAAAGCCTTTAGAAATCCGTCGTTTTTCATTGCGACCTCAGAGTGGATGCAAATCAGTTTACAGAAGCGTCATCGCGGGTTAACAATCGAGGGGCATGTCTTCCGGACGGGTCTTTCGCTTCGCGCCCACTCCTGAGCACCGGACCAACCACCTGTTCGTCTTCCTGCACGGCTGCGGCGCGACCGCGCAGTCGATGGTGCCGATCGCGCTGCAGTTCCAGGCCCGCTTCC
>DASUZH010000452.1:0-5385 GCA_036376975.1 Burkholderiales bacterium
CGAGTACTCCTCGCGCAGCGCCTGGATCGGCTCGCCTTTCCAGCGCACCGCGCCCGCGCTCGGCGACAGCAGCCCGCACAGGATGCGCAGCAGGCTGGTCTTGCCGCGGCCGTTGGCGCCGCCGACGCGCAGCAGGTCGCCTTGGTTCAGCGCGAACGACAGCCCGCGGAACAGAATCCTCCCGCCGCGCGCGCATTCGAGATCGGCCGCCTCCAGCACCGGGCTATTGTCACAGAAACCGCCGCTCAGCCGGCCGCGAACAGGGCTTCCCAGTCGACGTTCGGGTCGGGCGTGCGCGCGAGCAGGTCCTCGACCAGTCGCACGTGCTCGCGCTCCTCCATCGCCATCTCCTGCGCCAGGGCGCGCAGGGCGGGATCGGCGGCGGTGGCGAACACGTGCTCGAAGAACTCCTGCGCGCGCTGCTCCGCGCCGAGCGCGATCTCGAGCGCGTGGCGCGGCGTCATCAGGCGGAAGATCAGCTCGCGCGCCGCGGTCTCGGGCGCCGCGGCGTCGAGCCAGCAGTATTCGGCCGCGGACAGCTCGGGCAGCGCCACCCCGTCGGTGCGGTTGCGCAGCGTTTCCAGGTGCTCGGCCTCGAACTTGGCCAGGCGCCAGAACAGCAAGGCCACCGACTGGTTGCCGAGGTCGGCCATGCGCAGCGCGAGCTCGGCGTAGCGCTCGGCCGCCTCGCGCTCGATGGCGATGGCGTGCGCGTAGAGCTCGGCGGCGGTGCGGATCTCGTCCATCCCGCCGCGCTCAGCCCGGGCGGCCGTCGAGGCGCGGCCCGGCAAGGATCGGCAGGTAGGCGGCGACGAAAACGGTGAAGGCGGCGCACCACAGCGCCGCCGCAAGCACCACGCAGGCGAGGTAGGCGTCCGGCAGAACCAGCGGCACGACGGCGCGCACCACTCCCGCCGCCACGACCAGCAGGTACGCCGCGAGCTCGGCCGGGCCGGCGTCGAGCGTGCGGCCGGTGTGGCCGCGCGCGGTGCGCGTCATCATGCCGAGCGTGAGCGCGCCGATCGCGCCGGCGGTCAGGGCGTGGGTGGCCAGCGTGCCGGCGGCGAGGCCGAAGCCGGCGAGGCCGCGCAGCGCGAGATGGACGACGATCCACGCATACGCGACGTGCAGGATCCACAGCAGGGGCTTGCCGAACGTCTTCCATGGCCGCCACAGCGCGAGGCGCGCGCCGTGCAGCAGCGCCGCGACGAGCGCGAGCGCGCCGGCCGCGGGGCCGGGCGCGACCTGGTCGAGAACCGCCAGCAGCGGGATGGCGGCGAGCGCGCCGCCCTCCAGCCACGCGCGACGCCCGGCGCCGGCGCCGGGAACCGCGTTGTTGGTGAACATCGGGATCACCCGGCCGGCGATCACCGCCATGATCAGGAGCACCACGTCGAGGCCCAGGCGCAGCGCCACGGCGGGCCAGGCGTTGAACGCGACGCCGGCCGCGCCAAGGAGGAGCACCAGCCCGACCAGGAACAGGTTGCGCCGGTTGCCGCTCGCTACCAGCGGCACGCCGATGCCGTAGGCGACTGCCAGCGCGAAGAAGAAGTTGAGCGCCGCCGCGGCAGGCAGCGACCAGGGCGCCACCAGGCGCGCGGCGAGCCACAGCCCCGCGATGCCGCCGAGCGCCGCGCCGGTCGGCGTGTCGCGCCCGGTCCAGTTGCGCACGGCGGTGAACAGGAACCCGGCGATCACCGCGAAGGCGTAGCCGAACAGCATCTCGTGCGCGTGCCACAGCGGGTTTACCCCGGGCAGCCATCCGGCGTATTGCGCCGCATAGATCGGCAGGGCGAGCGCCGCGTAGAGGCCGGCGACGAGATAGAACGGGCGGAAGCCAAGCGCGAAGAGAGCCATTCGCGCATTGTCCGCCGCGCAACAAAGCGCGGCTTGACGCCGGTCAAACCGCCGGCGCGAGAAACCATGACGCCATGTCGCCGGCAGGGTCAAGCGCTCGCCGTTTGACCCTGGTCAACATCCGATCGGGCCGGGCGCGCATCCTTTCCTCACGACAAAGAAAGGTGAACAGATGAACCCCGCCAAGCGCTTCTTCCCCGCCCCGCTCCTGATGGCCGCGCTCGTCTCGGCGGCCTTCCCCGCGATGGCGGCTCCGCCCGCCGACAAGGCGCCGCAGGCCGCGGTCAATCCCGCCGCCTTCCGCGCGATCAGGCTGACCACCGGCATCGTCGAGGGCAAGATGGCCTTCCTCGACGAGAAAGGCCGGCCCAACCCGAAGCTGCAGGTCAACCTCGGCGACACCATCGAGATCACCCTGTCGAGCGGCGAAGGCGCGCAGCACGACATCGTCATCCCCGGCTTCAAGGTCGCCTCGGCGAAGTTCGACGCCGGCACCGGTGCGACGAAGGTGCGCTTCAAGGCGACCAAGGCCGGCAGCTTCGAGTACTACTGCAGCATCTCCGGCCACCGCCAGGTCGGCATGGAAGGCATCCTCGAGGTCGGCGGCGCCCAGAAAGCGGCCGCGAAGAGCGGCGCGCCTGCGGCGGTCAGCGTGGCGATGGACCCCAACGCGGTGCCCTCGCCACTCGACAAGCGGCCGCCGCAGACCGTCAAGGTGCGCATGGAGACGGTCGAGCTGGTCGGCCGCCTCGACGACAACACCACCTTCACCTACTGGACCTTCGACCGCAAGGTGCCCGGCCCGATGCTGCGCGTGCGCAAGGGCGACACCGTCGAGCTCACCCTCGCCAACGCGAAGGACAGCAAGATGATCCACTCCATCGACCTGCACGCCGTGACTGGACCCCACGGCGGCGCAGGGTTTCTACAAGTGTCGCCGGGCAGCGAGAAGACCATCTCGTTCAAGGCGCTCAATCCCGGCCTGTACGTCTACCACTGCGCCACCGCCCTGGTGCCCGAGCACATCTCGGCCGGCATGTACGGCATGATCCTGGTCGAGCCCGAAGGCGGCCTGCCCAAGGTCGACCGCGAGTTCTACGTCATGCAGGGCGACATCTATACGAAGCACAAGCACGGCACCAGCGGCCACCAGCCGTTCGACACCGACAAGCTCGCCGCCGAGATGCCCGACTACTACGTGTTCAACGGCTCGGTGGGCGCGCTGACCAAGGAGCACAGGATGCAGGCCAAGGTCGGCGAGACCGTGCGCATCTACTTCGGCGTCGGCGGCCCCAACAAGATCTCCTCGGTCCACGTCATCGGCGAGATCTTCGACCGCGTCTACACCGAGGCCTCCACCAGCGCGCCGCGCGAGAACGTGCAGACCACTACCGTGCCGCCCGGCGGCGCGGCGATCCTGGAGATGAAAGTCGATTACCCCGGCAAGTACATCCTCGTCGATCACGCTCTCTCCCGTGTCGGCAAGGGACTTGCCGGGGTGCTGGAAGTCAGCGGCAAGACCGACGACTCCATCTACATGGATCACGGCCCGCAGATGAACCACTAGCGAAGGGGAAAGAACTACGCGGCGGTCAATCCGCCCTTCCCGAAGCCCGGCGCCCGCCGGGCTTTTTTTCGGCCGGCGCCGCGGGCCTACCGGAAGCGGTAGATGTAGCGCATGCCGAACCAGTCGGCGCTCTGCTTGGGCGCCTGCACGACCTGCGTGCCGTCGGTCGTGGTGCCGTACGTGAACGGCGAGCCGTCGGCGAACATCCAGCTCCAGTCGTTCGTCTTCCACAGCTCGTGCACGTACTCGAACAGCAGCTCGGAGTTCTTCTGCAGCGCGTAGGTCGCGTTCAGCTTCAGGCGCTTGAGGGTGTTCGTGATGTCGGGCAGCGGGCCGGTGGTGCCGGCGGGGTAAGTCGGCGCGGCGCCCACCAGCTGGATGCTCTCCGGGTACTTGTTGACGTTCTTCTGGTACAGCAGGTCGGCGCCCAGCCTGACCTTCGGCATCAGCTGGCCGCGCACGCCGACGCCGAGCGTGTCGCCGACGTCCTCCAGGTCCGCCGTCTTGATGGCGTCGATCGTGCCGCCGCCGCTCGAGGTGCGCTGGCCGATCTGCGTCGCCTTGGTCTGGTCGCGCGAGTAGAACGCCGTCAGCTGCCAGTTCTCCGCCACGGTGTAGGCCGCGTCGATCGAGAACAGCGCGGCGCTGCCCTCGCTCAGGCCGTACGGCCGCGCGTCGCTCGTCGAGTACTTGTCCTTTGCGTACTCCACGTTGAAGGTCAGCGTGAGCGGATCCACCACCGTCCAGTCGAGCGCGAACTTCACCTTGTCGCGATCCCGGTCCGCCAGGTAGATCGGGTTGATCAGGTCGGACTGCGGCTCGTTGGTGCGCGAGTAGTCGGAGCCGTCACGCTTGCTGTGCGCGTACAGCAGGCGGCCGTTCACGCTCTCGGCGAGCGAGCGGCGCGCCTCGAGCCGCAGCGTAGTCTCCTGCACCTCGCTGCGGAAGGGCACGTAGCGCTGGTTGTCGAAGCCGGCGGGGTTGAGGTCGCCGACCGGCACGTTGCGCTCGATATTGGACAGATCGAGGCCGCCGACCAGGCTGAGGTTGCGCGACGTGCGATACGTGCCCTCGACCTTGCCGGTCAGGCTCTTATAGGTGAGCGGCGTGGTGTCGACGCACCCCGGGCAGGCCGGGCCGACGACGCGATACTGCGGCGTCTTCTCATCCGACTCGTAGCTGCGCAGGCTGGCGGCCAGGTTGAATTCGCGGTTGACGCGCGAGGTCAGGCCGAGCTGCACCAGCGTATTGTCGAGCCGGCCGTTCAGGCTGGTCGGCGCGGTCGGCGAGACCACCGCGGTGGCGCCCACCGGGATCTGCTCGTCCTGCGTGATGCGCGTGTAGGAGACCTTGAACGTGCCGCGCGTATCCCGGCTGAAGCCGTAGCCGCCGCTCATGAACAGCTGGTGCCCCTGGTTGTCGAGCGGCAGGCTGAGGAAGAACGGGCTGGCGCCGTTGGTCAGCGCCGTGTCGACCATGCTGTTGCGGTTCGTGTACAGGGTGCCCAGGTAACCGCCCTGCAGCTGGAGCTTGTCCTGCGTGTAGGAGACCACGGCTTCCAGCTGGCGCGTGTTGCTGTCGATCGGCTCGGCGGCGAACTCGGCCGCCCCGCCGCGACCCCACAGCCGGTCGCCGCGCTTGTCTTCGCTGGTCGCGCTCAGGCGGAAGTCGAAGCCGCCGGTGAGGACCTTGGCGAACCCGACGCTGAAGGCCTCGCGCACCGTTCCGAGGTGCAGCTGGCCGAGGTTGGTCGTCGAAGGCGTCGGCACGCGCTGGGTGGTCGTGCCGATACCCCGCACGGCAGTGAATACCGAATAGGGCTCGTCGCGCGGGATGCGGTCGTACCCCATGAACACGGTGAAGTCGCCCTGCCGCTCCCACTCGGCGCGGAACTCGCGCGTGTCGAGGCCGAGGTTGCGCGCATCGAGCCTGAACCAGGTGCCGTTCCTCTCGTCGCGCTG
>DASUZH010000453.1:0-2685 GCA_036376975.1 Burkholderiales bacterium
TGATCCCGGCCGGTATCGGCTGGCGCTGCTGCTCGAGGAACCAGTGCGTAAGCAGGAGCGCGAGAGCGCAGTAGATGGCCGCGGTCGCGACGCCGCCCCAGCCGCCGAGGCTTTTCCAGCCCAGCGTCATGAACAGCGTCATCGCGCCGATGGCGATCATGCCCCCCAGGTAGTAGAGGACGTGCACGAACGAGAAGCGCGGCTCGGCGTCCTTCGCCAGGAACTCCGCCAGGCGCACGGCCTGCTCCCGGGTCAGGATCCCCGCCTCCACCGCGGCGTCCAGCCGGCTTCGCTTGATCATTGCGGGGCTATTGTGCGCTTTCTCGTTTTTCTTGCCGTGTCGCTTTCCACACCCGCCGTCGCCTCGGGGGTCTACAAGGAAAAGTGCGCCCTTTGCCATGACGGCGGCGCCACCGGCGCGCCGCGCCTCGGGCTGCCGCGCGACTGGACGCAGCGCGTTCAGAAGGGCTACGCCGGGCTGCTGCGCTCGGCCCTGCAGGGCATGCCGGGCACGGCGATGCTGCCGAAGGCCGGCTTTCCGGAGCTGACCGAGAGCGAGATCGCCGGCGTGGTGCGCTACATGCTGGCGAGCGTCAACCTGCCGCCCGACCTCGCGCCGGGCGAGGCGGCCGAGCTGGCGCCACAGCGCTCGCCGGCCTCGTTCGAGGCGCGCGTCGACGACGCCACGCTGGCGCTGTCGGTGGTGCAGGCGCTGCTCGGCGCCAAGGTCGGCGGGGTCCAGGTCGAGGCGCGCAACGGCCGCGTGGTGCTGAAGGGCGTGGTCGACGACGCGGCGACCGCGGCGCGCGCGAAGCGCGCGGCGCAGGGCGTCGCCGGCGTGCGCGAGATCGAGGACCGCCTGGTTTCGGCGGACGTGTTCGAGCACGACTAGCCACTGCTCGTCATTCCCGCGAAAGCGGGAATCCATGGGCCCCCGCTTTCGCGGGGGCGACGAAGGCCGACGATACAATTGGGGTGTGAACAAGCCCGGCCTGCCGTCGAACAGCAATTTCATCCGCCAGATCGTCAACTCCGACCTGGAGAACGAGCGCTACCCGCTGATCCGCACGCGTTTCCCTCCCGAGCCGAACGGCTACCTGCACTTCGGCCACGCCAAGTCGATCTGCCTCAACTTCGGCCTGGCGAAGGAGTACAGCGGCGTCTGCCACCTGCGCTTCGACGACACCAATCCGGAGAAGGAGGAGCAGGAATACGTCGACGCCGCCAAGGAAATGGTGAAATGGCTGGGCTTCGACTGGAAGGAGCACGAGTACTACGCCTCCGACTACTTCCAGAAGCTGTACGACTTTGCCGAGGAGCTGATCCAGCGCGGCTACGCCTACGTCGACAGCCAGTCGGCCGAAGAGATCAAGGCCACGCGCGGCACGCTCACCGAGCCGGGGCAGGACAGCCCGTTCCGCGACCGCGACGTAGAGACCAACCTGCAGCTGCTGCGCGAGATGCGCGACGGCAAGCACATGGACGGCAAGTACGTGCTGCGGGCGAAGATCGACATGGCCTCGCCCAACATGAACATGCGCGACCCGGTGATGTACCGCATCCGCCGCGCGCCGCACCACCGCACCGGCCTGAAGTGGAAGATCTACCCCACCTACGACTGGGCGCACGGCACTTCCGACGCCATCGAGGGCATCTCGCACTCGTTCTGCACCCTCGAGTTCGAAGACCACCGGCCGCTGTACAACTGGTTCAACGAGCGCCTCGCCGAGGCCGGCTTGTTCCAGAAGATGATGCTGCCGCAGCAGATCGAGTTCGCGAGGCTGAACCTGACCTATGTCGTCCTTTCAAAAAGACTCTTAATTCAATTGGTAGAAGAAGAGCATGTGGACGGCTGGGACGACCCGCGCATGCCCACCCTCGCCGGCGGGCGCCGGCGCGGCTACACCGCCGAGGGGTTCCGCCGCTTCGCCGAGAGCATCGGCGTGTCCAAGGCGCACCAGGTGATCGAGTTCGGCATCCTCGAGGACGCCATGCGCGGGCACCTGGATGAGATCGCGCCGCGGCGCATGGCAGTGCTCGATCCGGTCAAGCTGGTGATCGACAACTGGCCGAAGGGCAAGGAGGAGATCGTCGAGCTGCCGAACCATCCGAAGCTGCCGGCCGCGGGCAAGCGCGAGGTGCCCTTCTCCGGCGAGCTGTGGATCGAGCGCGAGGACTACCAGGAAAATCCCGTGAAGGGCTATTTCCGGCTGTACCCCGGCAACGAGGTCCGCTTGAGATTCGGGTATGTGGTCAAGTGCGTCGGAATGGAAGACGGCGTCGTGCACTGCGAGTACTACGAAGACTCGAAATCCGGCACCGCCGGCTCCGACAAGTACAAGGTGAAGGGCAACATCCACTGGGTGAGCGTGAAGAGCGCCCACGCAACGCAGGTGCACCTGTACGACCGCCTGTTCCACGTCGCCGCGCCCGGCACCATGCGCGACTTCCTGCTCGACCTCAACCCGGAGTCGAAGCGCACCATCACCGCCCAGCTCGAGCCGGCCCTGCGCTACGCCAAGGTCGGCGAGGCGGTGCAGTTCGAGCGCCACGGCTACTTCGTCAAGGACCCGAAGGACGGCGGCTTCAACCGCACCGTCACACTGCGCGATTCGTGGAGCAAGGCAGCGCCCTAGGGCGATGCTCTACTACCTGACGTCGGCGCGGCAATCCGCCACGATGGCC
>DASUZH010000454.1:0-5180 GCA_036376975.1 Burkholderiales bacterium
TTCGTCACCGGCTCCCTGGTCCACGGCGGCGCCGAGCGCCACACCATCGGCCTCGCCAACCGCCTCGCCGAGCGCGGCCACGAGTGCCACTTCGTCTATGTAAAGGCCGACCATAGTCAGTTCGATCGGCTGCGGGTAACCGGACAGTGCCTCGAAGCACAGCGGTATCTCCATCCTGCAGCCCTACGGGCTCTTCAGGGGGTCGTGCAGGAGAAGAAACCGCACTGCATCGTGGCGGCGAACCAGTACGCGCTGATGTACGCGGCGCTGGCGCGGGGCGGGGTGCCGCTGATGGCGACCTTCCACACCACCCAGCTGCGCAGCGTGAAGGAAGCGCTGCAGATGGTCTACTACCGGCCGCTGTTCTGGGCCGCGGAGCGCCTGGTGTTCGTCTGCGAGGCGCAGCGCCGCTACTGGCGGCGCCGCGCGCTGTTCGGCCGCAGGACCGAGGTGATCTACAACGGCATCGACACCGAGTACTGGCAGGCGGGCCAGGAAGGGCCGGCGATGCGCCGCGCGCTCGGCTTCGGCGAGCAGGACCTGGTGATCGGCATGTCGGCGGTGCTGCGCGCGGAGAAGAACCACCTGCAGATGGTCGACGCGATCGCCATGCTGCGCCGGCGCGGCGTGCCGGCGCGCGCGCTGCTGATCGGCGACGGCCCGCTGCGCGGCGCGGTGGAGGCGCGCGCGCGCGCCGCCGGCGTCGCCGAGCACGTGCTGATCAGCGGGCTGCAGCAGGACGTGCGGCCGCTGCTCGCGGCGTGCGACGCCGCGGCGCTGTGCAGCACCGCGGTGGAGACCTTCTCGCTCGCCGCGCTCGAGGCGATGGCGCTCGGCCGGCCGGTGGTGCACGCCGAGATCGGCGGTGCCGCCGAGATGATCCGCCCCTGGCGCGACGGGCTGCTGTTCCCGGTGGGCGACACGCATGCGCTCGCCGACTGCATCGCCGCGCTGGCCGAGGCGCCGCTGCGCGCGCGCATGGGCGCGCAGGCGCGCGAGACGGTGGAGTCGATGTTCTCCGAGCGCGCAATGGTCGACCGCTACGAGGCGGTGCTACTCGAACTGGCGTCTACAAGGAGTCAACGTGAGCAAGTACGAAGAAGTGCAGCAGCACATTAGGCGCCGCCCGCGGCGCTGGCTGGTGACCGGCGCGGCCGGCTTCATCGGCTCGCACCTGGTCGAGCACCTGCTGAACCACGGCCAGGCGGTGACCGGCCTGGACAATTTCTCCACCGGCAAGCGGCAGAACCTGGTCCACGTGAAGCACGCGGTGGGCGCCGAGCGCTGGAAGCAGTTCCGCTTCCTCGAGGGCGACATCCGCTCGCTGGCGACCTGCCGCCACGCCTGCGAGGGCGCCGAGCTGGTGCTGCACCAGGCGGCGCTCGGCAGCGTGCCGCGCTCGATCGACGACCCGCTGGCGTCCAACGACAGCAACATCAACGGCTTCCTCAACATGCTGACCGCGGCGCGCGACGCCGGCGTGGCGCGCCTGGTGTACGCCAGCTCGAGCGCGATCTACGGCGACCACCCGGCGCTGCCCAAGGTGGAGAGCGTGATCGGACGGCCGCTGTCGCCCTATGGCCTGACCAAGGGAGTGAACGAGCAGTACGCCGGCGTATTCGCCGAGTGCTACGGCTTCCGCACCATCGGCCTGCGCTACTTCAACGTGTTCGGGCCGCGGCAGAACCCGGACGGCGAGTATTCGGCGGTGATCTCGGCCTGGATCGGCGCGCTGCTGCGCGGCCAGACCGCCTACGTCTACGGCGACGGCAGGAACGGCCGCGACTTCTGCTACGTGGAGAACGTGGTGCAGGCCAACCTGCTCGCCGCCACGGTGGAGGACGGCGCCGCCACCAACCAGGCCTACAACGTCGCGCTCGGCGAGCAGACCACGCTGAACGAGCTGTTCGAGATGATCCGCCTGCTGATCGTGCCGCGACTGCCGCACGTGGAGGGCGTGCGCCCGGTGCACGGCGAGCCGCGCAAGGGCGACGTGCGCTTCTCGCAGGCCGACATCTCGAAGGCGAGGAAGCTGCTCGGCTTCCGCCCCACGCACCGCGTGCTGGAGGGGCTGGAGAAGACCGTCGACTGGTACGCGGCCAATCTGCTCGCCGAAGGCAAGGAGGTCGCCCATGCGTGAAGACGTCCTTGAGAAAGTAGAGCCTCGAGAGAAAGACAAGGCCGCCCTGCCGACCGTCGCCGTGGTCGGCCTCGGCTACGTCGGGTTGCCGGTGGCGGTCGCCTTCGCGCGCCAGCGCCCGACCATCGGCTACGACCTGTCGCGCAAGCGCATCGAGAACCTGCGCCACAAGGTCGACCCCACCGGCGAGGTGTCGACCGCCGAGCTGATGGCGGCGAAGCAGCTGCGCGCCACGCACTACCCGGCCGAGCTCGAGCAGGCCGACTTCATCATCGTCGCGGTGCCGACGCCGATCAACGCCGCGCGCCAGCCCGACCTCGCGCCGCTGGTCTCGGCGAGCGAGACGGTGGGCCGCTACATGAAGCCGGGCGCCACCGTGATCTACGAGTCGACGGTCTATCCGGGCGCCACCGAGGAGGTCTGCGTGCCGGTGCTCGAGCGCCACTCGGGGATGCGCTGGAAGCAGGACTTCCACGTCGGCTACTCGCCCGAGCGCATCAATCCCGGCGACAAGGAGCATTGCTTCTCGAAGATCCTGAAAGTCGTTTCCGGCGACGACGAGGCGACGCTGGAAAAGGTGGCGGCGCTCTACAGCTCGGTGGTCGGCGCCGGCGTCTACAAGGCCTCCTCGATCAAGGTGGCCGAGGCCGCCAAGGTGATCGAGAACACGCAGCGCGACCTCAACATCGCGTTCGTCAACGAGCTGGCGATCATCTTCGAGAAGATGGGGCTCGACACGGTCGAGGTGCTGAAGGCCGCCGGCACCAAGTGGAACTTCCTCGGCTTCCGCCCGGGACTGGTCGGCGGCCACTGCATCGGCGTCGACCCCTACTACCTGACGCACAAGGCGGAGCTGCTCGGCCACCACCCGCAGGTGATCCTCGCCGGCCGGCGCATCAACGACCTGATGGGCCCGCACATCGCGAGGAAGACCGTGCAGCAGATGATCCACGCCGGCCGCAACATCAAGGGCGCGCGGGTCAACGTGCTCGGCCTCACCTTCAAGGAGAACGTGCCCGACATCCGCAACTCCAAGGTGGCCGACATCCTGCGCGAGCTGAAGGAGTTCGGCGTGGAGACCTTCGTGCACGACCCGCTGGCGAGCGCCGACGAGGCGCTGCACGAGTACGGCGTCAAGCTGTGCGAGTGGGACAAGCTGCCGGCGGCCGACGCGCTGATCCTCGCCGTGCCGCACAAGAAGCTGCTCGCCATCCCGCAGGCGCAGCTGCTGCAGAAGATCGTGCGCAACGGCTGCGTGATCGACGTCAAGGCGGCGCTCGACGCCGAAGCGCTGCGCCGCGAAGGCCTGCGCGTATGGCGGCTGTAGCACTGCCGGCGAGCGAGCTGCGGCAGAGGCCGCAGCCGCGTCGACTGCGGGTCGGCCTCTATGCCGACTCGGCGCTGCAGCCGCGCTGGGTGCTGGAGGCGTTCGCGCGCGTGATGGACGCCGACTACGCCGCGCTCGCCGCGGTGGCGGTCGCGGCCGGCCCGCCCGGCGCCGCGGCGCCGCAGCCGTCGCCGTTGTGGCGCGCCTACCGCGACCTCGACCGCCGGCTGTACGGCAGCGACCTGTCGGAGCCGCGCGACCTGGCGCTGCTCGGCCTGCCGCTCGGCGAGGGCGCCGCGCACCTCGAGCGGCGCGAGCTCGACGTGGTGTTCGCGCTCGGCGCGGTGGACGACGCCGCGCTCGACGGCATCGCGCGCTGCGGGGTCTGGCGTTTCCGCGCGGACGGGGAAGGCGAAGTCGCCCGCGGCGAGCCGCTCAGCCCTTCGGCGCTCAGCGTGCGCCTGGCGGCCGGCGCGGTGCCGCGCCTCGCCTACCGCTCCTGGTCGCGCACCTACCCGCTGTCGGTGGCGCGCAACCGCCGCCAGCTGCTCGAGAAGACCGCCGAGTTCCCGGCGCGCGCGCTGCTCGAGCTGCACCGCTCGGGCCGCGAGTGGCTCGAGCAGTGCGAAGTCGTTCCAGAAAATCGGTGCCAGGCACCGAATTCGATCCTGGGACTGGGCAAGCGGATCGCCCGGCGCGGAATCGAGAAGACCCTCACCACCGAGCAGTGGTGCCTCGCGTTCCGCTTCGGCGGGCGGGGGCTGCCGGCCGACCTGCGCGGCTTCACGCGCATCGAGCCGCCGGAAGGCGCCACCTGGGCCGACCCGTTCGCGGTGGAGAGGAACGGCCGCTACTACGTGTTCTTCGAGGATCTGCCGGATCCCGCCGGCAAGGGCCGCATCGCGATGATCGAGCTCGACGCGCAGGGCCGCCATTCGGCGCCGCGCGTGGTGCTGGAGCGCGACTGGCACCTGTCCTACCCGTTCCTGTTCGAGCACGCGGGCGGCCTGTTCATGATTCCGGAGAGCGCGCAGAACCGGCGCGTCGAAGCCTGGCGCTGCGTCGAGTTCCCGGCGCGCTGGCGCCCGGAGCGCGTGCTGCTCGACGGCGCGCGCCTGGTCGACGCCACGCTGGCGCGCGCCGGCGAGCGCTGGTGGATGTTCGCCAACGCCGCGCCCGGCGAGAGCCGCGTGTTCGACGACGAGCTGCACGTGTTCCACGCCGCCGACCCGCTCGGCCTCGGCGGCGGTGGATGGCGGCCGCACCGGCGCAACCCGGTGAAGTCCGACGTGCGCAGCGCGCGCCCGGCCGGGGCGCTGTTCTGGCGCAACGGCGCGCTGCACCGGCCGGCGCAGATCGACGCGCCGCTGTACGGCGCGGGGCTGTCGATCAACCGGCTGCTGCGCCTCACGCCCGACGAGTTCGCCGAGCGCGAGGTGGAGCGGCTGCTGCCGCCGCCCGCCAGCGGCCTGCTCGGCCTGCACACGCTCAACCGCGCCGGCGACCTGACGGTGGTCGACGCATTTCGGAGAAAGCGAAGGTTCGCATGAAGCTCGTCATGCTCGGCGCCGCGCCCGGCGCGCGCGGCGCGATCGCGGCCACGGTGGAGGCCTGGCGCGCCCACGGCCTGCTCGAGCGCTGGCGGGCGCACCACCTCGCGGTGCACGGCGAGGGCGCCCACGCCGGCAGGGCGCTGCGCGAGCTCGCCGCGCT
>DASUZH010000455.1:0-2936 GCA_036376975.1 Burkholderiales bacterium
GGCGAAGATGACGATCGAGGACTTCGCGCGCCTCGGCGGCAACGAAGGCGCCGAGGTGATCATGTGGCTCATCATGCGCGGCGCGCTGAACGAGGGCGCGCGCAAGGTGCACCAGAACTACTACCTGCCGATGACCACCGCAATGGCGGTCGCGCTGTTCGAATGAGCAAGTACGTGTTCGACCTGGAAAGAAGCAACAGGGGTTTGCGCCTCAACCGGTTCCTTCACGGCCTTACAGACTCTTCATTCCGCTCCTTGTTCAAGAGTGACCCCGAGAAAGCGATGGCATCGCTTACGGAGGCGGAGAAAGACATGGTTCGCCGGATGGATTGGAAGGCGTTGCAGGACTACGGCGCCAGCTTTTTCTGCCTCGAGAAGCTGGCGCGTACCAACGGCGTATCCAATCCACAGATGGTCGCCGCGTTCCGCGGCGAATCGCTGGAGCAGTTCCTGAAAACCCGCAGGGTGCCCGGAGCTCGATGATGAGCGGAACCGCAGTGCGCAACATCCACCGCGCCGATGCCGGCGCGATCGCCACCCTCGAGCGGCTCGGCGTGGCCACGGTGCACGAGGCGCAGGGGCGCAGCGGGCTGATGCAGCCCTACATGCGGCCGGTCTGGCGCGGCGCGCGCATCGCCGGCAGTGCGGTCACGGTGCTTGCCCATCCCGGCGACAACTGGATGATCCACGTCGCCTGCGAGATGCTGAAGAAGGGCGACGTCATGGTGGTGGCGTGCTCGAGCGAGAACAGCGACGGCGCCTTCGGCGAGCTGCTCGCCACCTCGCTCAACACCCTCGGCGCGAAAGGCATCATCCTGGACGTCGGTTGCCGCGACGCAGCCGAGATCAGCGAGATGAAGTTCCCGGTCTGGTCGCGCGCCATCTCGGCGAAGGGCACGGTGAAGGCGACGGTCGGGTCGGTGAACGTGCCGGTGGTGTGCGCCGGCCAGGCAGTCAGGCCGGGCGACGTGATCGTCGCCGATGACGACGGCGTCTGCGTCGTACCCCGGCTCGAAGCCGCCAGGGTCGCCAGGGCCGGGGAAGAGCGCGAGAAGAAGGAAGCCGGCAGCCGCGCCCGCCTGCTGAAGGGCGAACTCGGCCTCGACATCTACGACATGCGCAAGAGCCTGGAGGAGAAGGGGCTCAAGTACATCGACGGGCCCCTGGATTGAAAGCGCTGCTCGGGGATTACC
Source organism: Burkholderiales bacterium (assembly GCA_036376975.1). GTDB lineage: Bacteria > Pseudomonadota > Gammaproteobacteria > Burkholderiales > SG8-39 > SCGC-AG-212-J23. The sequence goes on from DASUZH010000455.1 coordinate 1,194, forward strand.
CCGTCACCAAGCTGTTCAAGCAGCTGTCTTCGCTGGAGTTCGCGGACGTCAAGGTGCCGAACACCGCGTTCAAGCGCGTGGTGCGGGAGCTCGAGTTCGACGTCGCCGAGCTCGCCATCATCACGTACCTGCTCGCCAAGGCGCACGACAAGCCCTACCGCCTGCTGCCGGCGGTGGTGACCGCGCGCTTCCAGCACTCGACGCTGGCCTACAACCCCGAGCGCGGGCCGCTGTCGCCCGACAAGCTGGCCGGGAAGAAGGTCGGCATGCGCTCGTATTCGGTGACCACCGCCACCTGGGTGCGCGGCATCCTGGCGGACGACTATGGCGTCGATCTGTCGAAGGTGAACTGGGTGACGTTCGAGGACCCGCACGTCGCGGAGTTCCGGGATCCGCCGAATGCGACGCGCATGCCTCCCGGCAAGGACATCACCGCCATGCTGCTGGCCGGCGAGATCGACGCCGCCATCCTCGCCGAGCCGCCGAAGGACGGGCCGCTCAAGCCGCTGATCGCGGACCCCGCGGCAGCCGCGCAGGCATGGAAGAAGCGCACCGGCGCCGGCCTGCAGATCAACCACATGGTGACGGTGAAGAACACGGTCTCCAAAGAAGAAGAAAAGAGAATTTATGATCTGCTTGTGGAAAGCAGAAAGGCCGCAGGCAACCCCGAAATGAATCCGTTCGGCGTGGAGGAGAACCGCCGCAACCTCGAGGTCGCCATCGACTGCACCTACCGGCAGGGGATGATCCCGCGCCGCTTCACAGTGGAGGAGCTGTTCCGGTGATCGTTGATTGTCATGGCCATTACACCACCGCGCCGCAGGCGCTGTGGGACTGGCGCAAGCGCCAAATCTCGGAAAAAAATCTTTCCGAGAAACAGCTGAAAATCAGCGACGACGAGATCCGTGAAAGCCTGGAACGCGCCCAGCTGAAGCTGCAGCGGGAGCGGGGCAGCGACGTCACCTTCTTCTCGCCGCGCGCCGGCTCGATGGAGCACCACGTCGGCGACGCCGCCGTCAGCGCGCAGTGGTCGCGCGTGCAGAACGACCTGATCAAGCGCGTCTGCGACCTGTACCCGAAGAACTTCGCGCCGGTGTGCCAGCTGCCGCAGTCCCCCGGCGTGTCGCCGGCGAACTGCGTCGAGGAGCTGGAGCGCTGCGTCGAGGAGCTGGGCTTCATCGGCTGCAACCTGAATCCCGACCCTTCCGGCGGCTGGTGGAAGGAAGTCCCGCTCACCGACAAATGGTGGTACCCGATCTACGAGAAAATGGTCGAGCTCGACGTGCCCGCCATGGTGCACGTCAGCTCGTCGTGCAACCCGGCGTTCCACTTCACCGGCGCGCACTACATCAACGCCGACACCACCGCCTTCATGCAGCTGATCCAGGGCGACCTGTTCAGGGACTTCCCGCAGCTCAAGTTCGTCATCCCGCACGGCGGCGGCGCGGTGCCCTATCATTGGGGCCGCTACCGCGGCCTGGCGCAGGACATGAACAAGCCGCTGCTGAAGGACCACCTGCTGAGGAACGTGTACTTCGACACCTGCGTCTACCACCAGCCCGGCATCGACCTGCTGCTCAAGGTGATCCCGGTGGAGAACATCCTGTTCGCCTCGGAAATGGTGGGTGCGGTGCGCGGCATCGACCCGCAGACCGGCCATTATTACGACGATACCAAGCGCTATATCGACGGCGCCCACGCGATCAGCACCGAAGACAAGCAGAAAATCCTGTTCGGCAACAT
>DASUZH010000456.1:0-2876 GCA_036376975.1 Burkholderiales bacterium
CACTTCTGGGTCGGAGCGTTCGTGCGCTACGACGCGCTCGACGGCGTCGTGTTCGAGGACAGCCCGCTGATGAAGCGCGGCCACTACTTCGCCGCCGGCATCGCGGTGGCCTGGATCTTCGCCGAGTCGAAGGAGCTGGTCGACGTCGACGACTAGGCACGCCGCTTGCTGCCATCCCTCCATCGAATTTCGGAGGCTGTTATGGAGCAACTGCGGCAGTGGCGGCGGAAGCAGGAAGGCAAGATGGGCTACATCCTTCTATGGGCGCTCGGCGTGCCCATCCCCGTGCTGTTCGTGATTTTCCTGCTGCGCGGCTGCAACTAGTTCCGTAGTCCTTTCACTACAGGAGGCATGACATGAGCAGGATCTTGATGGCGTTCGGCATCATCCTCGCGACGGCGCTGGCCGGTTGCGGCGGCAACCCCACCGGCAAGGGCGAGACCGTCGGCACGGTCGGCGGCGCGGTGGCGGGCGGAGCGATAGGTTCCGCCGCGACGGGCGGCAGCACCGCCGGCACGGTCGGCGGCGCGGTGATCGGCGGCGTGGTCGGCAACGAGGTCGGCGAGCGCTACGACGAGCGCAACCGCAAGTAAGGCTTACTCAGCAAGAAAAAGGGCGCCCGAGGGCGCCCTTTTCGTTTCACCCGCCGCCGCTAGAAGCCGGTGCAGAAATCGGGTGCGCCGTTGCCGGCGCTGCCGAGCAGCGCGGTGTTGGAAACGCTCGACTCGCCGTCGAAGCACGCCAGCCCCGCGCCGGCGTTGCCGGTGACCATCGACGCCGGAGTGCCCGTCATCAGGGCGGAGCCGAAGAACAGCCTGATGCCCTCTCCGGCGCTCGGCCCGGCCGCCAGGTTGTTCTGGATCTGGCTGGCGATCACCTGCGCCTGCGAGCGGCCGCCGAGGATCAGTCCGCCGCCATGGTTGCCGCTGATCACTGCGTCGCGGATGAACAGGGTGCCGCCGAGGAACGCGGACACGCCGCCGGCCGCCGTCGCGGCGCCGTTGCCGCTGATCGTGTTCACCCCCGAGAAGCTGAAGGCGGTGCTGCCGATCGACACGTTCGACCTGCTGACGAAGATTCCCTGCGCTGCGTTGTTCGTGATCGTGTTGCTGCCGGAGACGTCGGCGACCGCATTCACCACCGAGATGCCCGACCGCCCGCCCTGCAACGGATCGGTACCGTTGAGGGTGACGGTGTTGGCCGCGATCAGCGCCGAGCCGCCGAACACGGAGACGCCGCTGGAGCCGTTCAGGCTGATCGTGTTGCCGGCGGCCTCGTTGCGGTTGTCGATGCCGACGCGGCCCGAGGCTCCCGGTCCGACGAAAACACCGACGCGCGCGTTCTGGGTGATGGTGGAGTTGACCACCGTAGCCTGCGCGCCCTCCACCGAGAAGCCGTCGCGAGCGTTGTTCTGCATCGTGCTGCCGTCGATGAGCGCACCCGACCCGTTGACGACGAGAATGCCCGTCCGCCCGGTCGACTGCACCGTCGTGCCTTGCACCACGAAGTTTCCGGCACCTCTGGCGACCAGGCCGTTCCTGCCGCCGCTGATGAGCAGATTCTCGATGCTCACGCGGTCGGCGCGCACGGTGACCGCGTCGAGCGCGGGATCCGGGCCGGTGATCGCGGCGCCGGCCTCGCCGCGCAGCGTCACGTCGCTGCGCTCGATGACCACCGTCTCATTGCACACGCCCTGAATCACCACGACCAGCGCGCGGTCCTCGCTGCCGCGTTGCAGCGCCCTGGCCAGTGTGTCGCCGCTGCTGCAGTTCACCTGGACGACCCTCGGCTCGGGATTGGCGGCGGCGATCGAGCCGCTCGCGAATGCGCCGACGACCAGCGCGAGGATCGCTTTCCGTTTCGTACCTGTGTTCATTGGTTCCCCCTGAGAGTTGTGTTGCGACCACAGCGTGCGCGGCCCGGGGAAGAAATGAAATCCCGCGATCATGGGAGGCGGTTATCGCCAGATCCGATTCGCGCGACCTATAATGCCCGCCATGGGAAAGATGCAGGATCTGGAGAAGGCAACGACCGCCGACCGCGCGGCGCGCGTCGACCTGGCCGCCGCCTTCAGGCTCGCCGTGCGCATGGACCTGCACGAAGGGGTCTGCAACCACTTCACGCTGATGCTGCCCGACGGCAAGCGGTTCCTGCTCAACCGCTACGGGCTGCACTGGAGCGAGGTCACCGCCTCCAACCTGCTCGCGCTCGACGCGGGCGGCCGCATCCTGGAAGGCGAGGGCGAGTTCGAGAAGACCGCCTTCTACATCCACTCCCGCATCCACCTCGCCAATCCGAAGGCGGCCTGCGTCCTGCACACGCACATGCCGTACGCCACCGCGCTCACGCTGCTCGAGCCCGGGCGCCTGGAGATGGTCGAGCAGAACGCGCTGCGCTTCGCCGACGACATCGCCTACGACGACACCTACAACGGGCTGGTGGTCGACAACGCCGAGGGCGACCGCCTGGCGCGCGTGCTCGGCTCGAAGCGCGTGATGTTCCTCGCCAACCACGGCGTGATCGTGGTCGGCCCGACCGTCGCCGAGGCGTTCGACCTGATGTACTACCTCGAGCGCGCCTGCCGCCTGCTGGTGCTGGCGCGCTCGACCGGCCTGCCGTTCAGGAAGGTGCGGCCCGAGGTGGTGCGCGAGACCTACCGCATGATCCTCGCCGACACCCCGAAGTACGCCGGCGCGCACTTCGAGGCTCTCAAGCGCATCCTCGAGCGCGAGGAGCCGGGCTACTCCCGCTAGCCGCCAGCCGGCAACCCGATCAGACGATCAGGCTGCCGTCGGCGATCATCGCGTTGACGTTCAGCCCGGTGACGCCATCCAGGAAGGCAACCACGTTCGTGGGGCCACCCGCAACCCCGTCGG
>DASUZH010000457.1:0-11376 GCA_036376975.1 Burkholderiales bacterium
GGCGGCGATGCTGGCCCAGCTCGAACGGCGCCTGAAGGAAGGGCTGAGGATGGTCCAGGTGCGCGAGCCCGCAGGCTCGGAAGCGTTCGCCAGCCGGGTCGTCCATCTGGCGCGCCGCTACGGCGCGAAGGTCCTCACCAAGGCGCCCCACCCGGAAGCGGACGGCGTGCATTTCACGGCCGCGCAGCTGATGGCGCTGAAGGAGCGGCCGAAGCAGGGGCTGGCGGCCGCCTCGTGCCATACGCGCGAGGAGCTGGAGCGCGCGATGAGCCTCGGGCTGGACTTCGCCGTGCTCGGCTCGATCAAGGACAAGGCGGCCATCGGCTGGCGGCGCTTCGCGGAGATCGTCCAGGGCACGACAATTCCCGTCTATGCCATCGGCGGCCTCGCCTCCGGCGACCTCGACGAAGCGCGCCGCCACGGCGCGCACGGGCTGGCGATGATCCGCGGCGCGTGGCGTTAGCCGCACGGCTCACAACGCCTGACAAAGCGCTGACGCAGTTTGTCGATCGCCGGCCGGAGCGTTCTTAGACTGGCAGCATGCTTCGCTGGCTACTCCTGCTGCTCTCCTTCCATGCGGCTTCCGCCGCGGGCCAGCAGACCGTGTCGCTTCACTGCGCCAGGGGCGTGCCCGACTACCCCGACGTGGAGATGAGCATCAGCGGACGGGACGAGCACATCGTCAACGTGGTGTTCGTCGGGTTCCGGCCCTCGCGGGCTCGCGCCGAATGGAGCTTGCGCGACTGCCTGGGTACGGCGGCGAAGCTGGACGGGTCGCGGAACATCGTCGCTTTCCTCTGGTACCGGGAACGGGGACAGCAGGCGCAGGAGCTGATGGAGCCCTTTGGTCCCGCGCGCCGGCTGGTGTATCAGGCATCGAGCCGGCAGCTGGTGGTGAGGCGCGAGCGGATGCTCTATTCCCTGAGCCTGGCCTACTCCCTGGGTTCTTCGCGCTAGCCTGATTTTTCCTTGCTCCGGGCTGACAATCCCGGACATTTGCGCGACCCGCGGCCGCGACAATGCGCGGCCCATGAATGCCGCCATCCGCGTCCTGACGCCCTCCACCCGCGACCAGATCGCGCAGCATCTGCTGCAACTGTCCGCGGCGGACCGCCGCCTGCACTTCGGCGCGCCGTTCACCGACGCGGCCATCCGCGGCTACGCGGTCACCCTGAACTTCTCGCGCGACCAGCTGTTCGGCGTATTCGAGGCGGGCGCGCTGGTCGGCCTGGCGCACCTCGCGGTGCGGCCGGATGGCGCCAGCGCGCAGCTGGGCATTTCGGTGGCGCCCGCCAGGCGCTGCCGCGGCTACGCCTATGCGCTGCTGCGCGCGTCGGTGCAGCACGCCCGCCGGATCGCCTGCCGCCGCCTCGACATGCACCACCTGGCCGAGAGCCGCGTCATGGTGCATCTGGCGCGCAAGGCGGGATTGAGCGTCATCGGCTGGACCGGCGAGACGGGGCCGCATCTCGCGCTTGGCGTCGAGGCGGACGAAGCGGCGTCGCCGGCGCGGCATTCGCCGCGGCGCCGCGGGTTGCGCTCGCTGCTCCCGCGATGAGCAGCGGATACGCCGCCGCCGCCGGCACGCACGTTCTGGCGATCGACGACGACCCCAGCCTGCTCAGGCTGGTGCGCCACATGCTGGGCGGGGCGGGCTACCGCGTAGAGGTCGCGGCCGACGGCGTGGAAGGCCTGCGCAAGATCCGCGCCGAGCGCCCCGACCTGGTGGTGTGCGACGTCCAGATGCCCCGCAAGGGCGGCTTCGAGGTGCTGGAGGCGGTCCGCGCGGACGCGGCCACCGCCGCGCTGCCGTTCGTCCTGCTCACCGGCCGCGACGACCGCGAGGCGGTGCGCCGCGGCATGCGCCTGGGCGCCGACGATTTCCTTTCCAAGCCGGTGCGCGCGCTGGAGCTGGTCGAAGCCATCAGCGCCGCGCTCGACAAGCGCCGCCGCCTGGGCCAGCCGGCGCCCGAGGCCGGGCCGCGGCTGCGCGAGACCGAGCTTGCCGGCATGACCGGCCGGAGGCTCACGCAGACCGTGCTGTTCTCCGACATCCGCGGCTTCACCTCCATGTCGGAGCAGCTGCCGGTGACCGAGATCGCGGAGCTGCTGAGCCACTACCTGCGCGAAGCGAGCGGGCCGATCGAGCGCGAGCGCGGCCGCGTCATGAAAGTCATGGGCGACGGCCTGATGGCGGTGTTCGGCCACGACGCGCCGGGCGAGGTGGCGGCGCACGCCGCCGCCGCCTTGCGCGCCGGGCAGGGAATCGTCGAGGCGGCGCAGCGCTTCCGGCAGTGGATCGCCCGCCGCTACGACGTGCCCGGCCTGCCGCCGTTCGAGGTCGGGGTCGGCATCCATACCGGCGAGATCATGCTGTTCCATCTTGCCGTCGGCAGCACCGGCGACCTGACCGCGGTGGGCGATACGGTGAACGTCGCCGCGAGGCTGGAGGCCAAGTCGAAGGAGCTCGGCTGGCCGGTGGTCGCCAGCATGGCCACGCTCGCCCACGCGGGCGGCGGCTTCAGCGTCGCGGAAACGCGCGAGCTGACCCTGCCCGGACGGGGCGCGCGCATCGTCGTCGGGCGCGTCGGCGAGGCCGGCGCGCCGGCGCGGCGACCGGCGGCGCCGCGCGAGGCCGAGCCGGCGGTGCCGGGGTACCGCGTGGTGAGGAAGATCGGCGAGGGCGGGATGTCGAGCGTCTATCTCGCCGACGACCTGGCGCGCGCGCGCCAGGTGGTGCTCAAGCTCGTGAAGCGCCGCAAGGACGACGACGATTCGCTGTGGCAGCGCTTCCGGCAGGAGTGCGCGCTGCTCGGCTCGCTCGAGCACGAGCACGTGGTGCGGATCTACGACCACGGCTACGGCGACGACCTCGCCTACCTGGCGATGGAGCACCTGGGCGGCGGCAGCCTGCGGGAGCTGATCGACCGCGGCGTATCGCAGCGCCAGGCGCTGTCGCTGCTTTCGCAGGCGAGCGCCGGCCTGGCGGCGATCCATCGCCGCGGCATCGTGCACCGCGACATCAAGCCGGCCAACCTGATGCTGCGCGCCTCCGGCACGCTCGTGCTGACCGACTTCGGCGTCGCCAAGCGGATGGACGTGCCGACCGGCGAGACGCTGCACGGCGAGATCCTCGGCACGCCCTACTACATTTCTCCCGAGCAGTCCGAGGGCCGCGCAGTGACGCCGCAAGCGGACTTGTACAGCCTGGGCGTCATCTACTACGAGATGCTGACCGGTTGCCGGCCTTTCGCCGGCGGCAGCCTGGCCGAGATCCTGGCGCAGCACCTCAAGGCGCCCGTGCCCCGGCTGCCCGCCCCGTTCGCGGCGCACCAGACCCTCGTCGACGGCATGCTGGCGAAGCGGGTCTGCGAACGGTTTGCCGACGCCGCCGCGCTGCAGCGGGAGATCGACGCGGTGTGGATCCGCCAGGCGCTGCCGCGGAGCTGATTGCAATGCTACGGATTGTTCGGCGCCGACATCCTCTCCAGGCGGTAGCCATGCTGATACACGGCGCTCAGCCGCCAGCCGGACTCGGGGTACAGGCCGAGCTTGGTGCGCAGCTGGCTGGCGTGGGTGTCGACCGTCCGCGTGCTGACCTCGGCGCTGATGCCCCACACCGTGTCGAGCAGATACGAGCGCGACAGCAGCCGTCCCACGCTGCGGAACAGCACCATCGCCATCTCGAACTCCTTCTGCGTCAGCTCGATCCGCTTGCCGGCGCGGTGCAGCGTGCGGCCGAGCGGGTCGATGCGGAACTCGCCGGCCTCGATCGGCTCCTCGGCCTCGCCGCCGAGGGCGCGCGCACGGCGCAGCAGCGCCTCGACCCGGGCCAGGAATTCCAGCCGCCGCAGCGGCTTGACCAGGTAGTCGTCGGCGCCCGCCTTGAGGGCGTGCACGATGTCCTCCTCGCGGTTGCGGCCGGTGGTGAACAGCACCGGCAGCGGCGCCCGCACCGACTTGCGCAGCGCCCGCAGCACTTCCTCCCCGCTCAGGTCGGGGACGTGCCAGTCGAGGATCGCCAGGTCGTAGGTGTCCTTCAGGAGGACGCGCAGCATCTCCTGCCCGCGCGCGAAGTGCCGGCAGACCCAGCCTTGCGAGTCGATCCAGTGCCGCAGCAGCTTGGCCTGCGACATGTCGTCCTCGAGCAGCGCGATGCGCGGCGCACCCGCCGCCGGTTTCGCCCTTCGCCCGCCAGGCATGCTTGCGTGTCTCCCTCGGCGTCCATTCTACCGAGCCATGGCCGTGGCTAGAGCGGCAATCCTCCACGTCGAGGACGATCCGAGCCTGCAGAGGCTGGTGCGGGCGGCGCTCGAGCAGCTGGGCGGCCACATCGTGCGCAGCGCGGGGAGCGGCGCCGAGGCCCTGGCGCTCGCCGCGCAGTTCGCGCCGCAGATCCTGCTGCTCGACCTCGACCTGCCGGACATGAGCGGGCTGGCGCTGCTCAAGGGTCTGCGCGGCGTCGCCGGCTACGCCGCGCTGCCGGCGGTGCTGCTCACCGCGGTGCGCGAACCGGGCGCGCGGGCGCAGCTGGACGCACTGGGGGTGCGCGAGGTCCTGCAGAAGCCGTTCCGGCCGCGCCTGCTGGTAGAGGCGATCGACCGCGTCGTCGCCAAGGGCGGGACATGATGCGCCTCGAGGAACTGTTCGACTTGGAGGCGATTGACGAGATCGTCGGCCTGTACGCGCCGTGGGACGCCGCAGCCGCCCGCGAGCTGCTCGAGCTGTTCGCCGCCGATGCACACCACTCGCTGGTGCGCATCCGGGTCAGCGCCTGGCTCGGTGACGCGGCATCGCTGCGGCACGAAGCCAACCGGCTGAAAGGCGCCAGCGGCTCGATCGGCGCGACGCGGCTGGAGACGGAATGTATCGCCCTCGAGCGGTGTGCCGAAGGCGATCTGGGCGAGCTGGTCGGGCTGGAGGAGCGCATTGAGTACGCCTTCTCCGTACTGCAGGAGACGCGCGAAGCGCTGCGCAATCCGGCCCTCTATCGGAAAGCGCGCGGCTGTAGCAACATCCAAACGGCGACCTGAGGAGGGTGGGTGGCCGGTAAAGCGAAGCGCAGTTCAAGGCGAGGTCTGGCGCGTCCGCGGCGCGGCCGGCCCGCGTCCGCGGCCCGCCGCGGCGGGCGCCTGCACGAGAGCCTTGAGCAGTTCCGCCTTGCGCAGGAGGCGCTCGGCATCGTCACCTGGATCTGGGACGCGGAGACCGACCGCGTGCAGTGGTACGGCGACGCCTCGCACCTGCTCGGCATGCCGCCGCGCAGCTTCAGCGGCCGCTTCGCCGACTACCTGGAGCGCGTGCACCCCGAAGACGCGGCGAGCGCGCGGCAGACCTTCGTCGACTGCCTGAAGGGCAGGCTGACGGAATACCGCACCGTCGACCGGGTGCTGTGGCCAGACGGCAGCGTGCACTGGCTGGAGACCTACGGTCGCGCCAGCCGGGGCGCGAACCACGGCGTGCGCATGAACGGCGTGATCAAGGACATCACCGAGTACAAGAAGGCGGAGTCGGCGCGCGTCAAGGCGGAAGCGCAGCTCGCCCGCGTGTTCGATGCCTCGCCCGACTACATCGCCGTGGCGCGCCTGAAGGACGGCGGGATAGTGGCGGTAAACGCGGCCTTCGAGCGCGTCACTGGCTACAAGGCGAGCGATATCCTCGGCCGCTCCGTCGCCGAGCTGAATTACTGGGTCGTCCCCGGCGAGCGCGAGCGCTTCGTCGCCGACCTGAAGGCGCAGGGCGCGCTGGGCGACCGGCCAGCCCTGTTCCGCGCGAAGGACGGCCGCGTGCTTTCCGCCCTGCTGTCGGCCTCGCTGCTCGAGCACGACGGCGAGCAGCTGGTGATCAGCATCGTGCGCGACGTAACCGACGCAGAACGCCTCGAGCACCGCGCGCGCCAGTCGGAGCGCAAGTACGCCGCCCTGTTCGAGACCAGCCCGGTCGGCCTGGTGGTCACCCGGCCGCGCGAGCGCCGCATCATCGAGATCAACGACGCCGCGCTGCGCATGATCGGCCTGCGGCGCGACGAGGCGATCGGCGCGCTGACCACCGAAGTGGCGCACCCGGACGATCCCGACGAGGTGGACAAGCTGCGTGCGCTTGCGCTGTCGGGCGAGCCGGTGATCGCCAGGCCGCTGCGCTTCCGGCGCCGCGACGGCAAGCACATCGAGTGCATCCTGTCGGCCGGCACCATCGAGCTCGACGGCGAGCCGCATCTGGTCATCTCGGCGCTCGACGTCACCGGGGAGAAGCAGCTCGAGCGGCGCGCGCGCCAGTCCGAGCGCAAGTACGAGGCGCTGTTCGAGACCAGCCCGGAGGCGATCGCGATCAGCCGCCGGCAGGACGGCATCACGCTCGCCGTCAACGCGGCATGGGAGAGCCTGATCGGGCACCGCCGCGAGCGGGCGATCTTCCGTCCCTCGGGCGAGCTCGCGCTGTGGCGCGACCCCGCCGAGCGCGAGGCCGTGATCGCCCGCGTCGACGCCGACGGCATCGTGCGCAACTACGCCACGCGCCTGGTGCGCGCGGACGGCAGGCAGATCGACGTGCTGCTTTCCGCCACCAGCCTCGAGCTGGAGGGCGAGCGCTGCGTGGTGTGGAGCTGGCGCGACCTCAGCGAGGCGCGCCAGCTCGAGCAGCGGGCGTTCGAGTCGGAGCGCAAGTTCGCCGCCCTGTTCGAGAGCAGCCCGGAGCCGATCAGCCTGATGCGCCTGTCGGACGAAGTGCGGCTTGCCGCCAACAGCGCCTGGGAGCGCGTCACCGGCCACAGCCGCGACCGCGCCTCCTCCAGGCCGGCGACCGCGATGAGCATGTTCCGCGATCCGCTGGCGCGGCGCCGGCTGATCGACCGCGTCGCCGCCGAAGGGCGCGTATCGAACGTGGAGCTGAAGCTGGTGCGCGCCGACGGCGCCGAGTTCGACGCGCGCATCTCCGGCGAGTGCATCGAGGTCGACGGCGAGCGCTGCATCCTGTGGAACTGGAGCGACGTCACCGAGCAGCGCCGGGCCGAGCGCGAGCGGCAGCGCGCCGACGGCCGCTACCGCGCGCTGTTCGAGACCGCGCTGGACGGCTTCGTCATCGGCACCGCGGACAATACGGTGCTCGACGCCAATCCCGCCGCCTGCGCCATGACCGGCTACGCGCGCGAGGAGCTGAGCGGGGTGCACGTCTCCAAGCTGTTCCGCGCCGAGGACCTGGCGGTGAAACCGCTGCGGCGCGACCTCGGCAAGCGCTGGTCGGCCGTGGAGCGCGTGCTCGCCCGCAAGGATGGCGGCTCGCTGCACGTCGAGGTGGTGGCCGGTCCGATGCCCGACGGCAACGTGCTGGCGATGATGCGCGACATCACCGAGCGCAAGCGCAGCGAGACGCTGGTCATGAACATCGCGCGCGGGGTCTCGGCCGAGGTCGGCGAGGCGTTCTTCCATTCGCTGGTCGAGCACCTGGCGCGCGAGCTGGAGGCGGATTTCGCGTTCATCGGCGAGCTGCTGCCGGAAGGGCGGATGCACACGCTCGCCTTCCTCGCCGACGGCGCGCGGGGGCTCAATCCGGACTACCCGGTCGAGGGCTCGATGAGCGCGCAGGCGCTTGCCGAGCGGCGTACCGTGGTGTTCGCGCAGGACGTCGCGCGGCGCTTCCCCGACAACGCGGAAATGCAGAAGCACGCGATTCAGGCCTACGTCGGCACGCCCCTGTACGGCGCCGACGGCGCGCCGCTCGGCGTGCTCGCCGTCGCGCACCGCAAGCCGGTGGAGCGCAGCGGCTTCTGGGCCTCCATGATCGAGATCTTCGGCGCGCGCGCGGCGGCCGAGATCGAGCGCGCGCGCGCCGAGGCGCTGGTGCGCCGCACCAACGAGTCCCTCGAGGAGGTGGTGCGCGAGCGCACCGCGCAGCTCGAGGAGGCGAACCGGGACCTGGAGAGCTACAACTACTCCATCTCGCACGACCTGCGCCAGCCGCTCAACGCCATCGCCGGCTTCGCCGAGCTGCTGCGGGGACAGGCCGGCGCCGGACCGCAGGCGGAGTTCGTCGAGGAGATCGAGTCGAACGCCGCGCGCATGGAGCAGATGATCGAAGCGCTGTTGCGCCTGGCGCGCGCCGGGCGCGGCGCTATCCGGCGCACCCGGCTGGACACCCGGGCGCTGGTGGAATCGGTGCTGCGCGACCTGTCGGCCGCCGCGCCGGTCGCCGAGGTGTCGCTCGGCGAGCTGCCGGAGGCGAGCGGCGACGAGGTCCTGCTGCGGCAGGTGTGGGCGAACCTGATCGGCAACGCGCTCAAGTACTCGCGCCAGACCGCGGCGCCGCGCGTGGAGATCGAAGGCCGGCGCGACGGCGACTCGGTCGAGTTCACCGTGCGCGACAACGGCGTCGGCTTCGACATGCAGCACGCCACGCGCCTGTTCGACCCTTTCCAGCGCCTGCCCTCGGCGCGCGCCTTCGACGGCAGCGGCGTGGGCCTGGCGATCGTCGAGCGTATCCTGCGTCGCCACGGCGGCAGCATCCGCGCGCAGTCGACGCCGGGCAACGGCGCCGTGTTCCGCTTCACGCTGCCCGGCTAGGCCTGGTCCGCGTCCTCTTCGGGCGGCTTGCCGTCCGGCGCCGGCTCGACCGGCACGCGGTAGCTCTCCGAAGCCCACAGGCCGAGGTCGATCATCCGGCAGCGCTCGCTGCAGAACGGCCGCCACCTGTTCTCGGCGCTGAACGCCGACGGCTTGCCGCAGCGCGGGCAGGGGACCTGCTTTACAGGTTGCAAAACGTCAGCTCGAAGCCGATGTCCCAGTCGGCGGTGCGCGGCCGCGGATCCTCGGCGCTCTGCGCCATGAAGCGGATGTTGAGCACGTACTTGTTGGCGCTGATCTCGGGCACCACCGGGATGGTGGGGTCGAGGCGCAGGCGCAGCATCTGCGCGGTCTTGCCGCCGAGCATCTGCTGGTAGGTGCCCTGCGCCGCCGAGTGCGCCTGCGGCTTGCCCGACTCGCGCAGGATGCGCAGGATGATCGCGGTGCCGTCGCGCAGCGGATGCAGCGGTCCGGTCCACGCCGCGAGCTGCCCGGTGCGCTCTTCCGCCGGCCGGTGCAGCCAGTAGTGGTACGAGGGCAGGTCGAATTCGCAGGCGCCGCCCGGGATGCCGGTGCGCTGCTTGATCGACATCAGCCAGTCGTTCTCGCGCAGGTACTGGCCGATCTTGCCGGTCATCGAGAACAGCGCCTGCGCGGCCTGCTCGATGTCGCGCACCACGCTCTGCAGCGCTTCCTCGGCGATCTCGGGGTTGTTGCGGAACGACAGCAGCACCTGCTTCTGCCGCTCCAGCTCCTGCAGCAGGTCTGACTTGAGGTCGGCGCGGCCGGCGACCTCGAGGATCTCGAACAGCGTGATCAGCGCCATGTGGTGGTCGTGCGGCTCGCTGCGCGCGACGAAATGCCGCGAGCGCTCGAACAGGTCCTCGAGCCGCAGCAGCGTGCGGATCCGCTCGTTCAGCGGGTACTCATAGGTGATCACGGCTTCGCGAATTGTAGGTATTTTTGGTGCAGGGCGGCGACCTGATTGCGTAATGCGTCACGCGGCCCGCTGTTGTCGAGGACGTCGTCGGCGGCAGCGAGGCGGGCCGCGCGCGCCGCCTGGCTGCGGATGATCGCGCGCACCTGCTCCTCGGACAGGCCGCTGCGCGCACGGACGCGAGCGACCTGCGTATCCTCGGCGACGTCGACTACCAGCACCCGGTCGACCCGGCTGCGATAGTCCGGCGATTCGACCAGCAGCGGCACGACGTGGACCACGTAGGGCCCGGCCGCCGCGGCGATGCGGCGCTTCGATTCCTCGCGGATCATCGGGTGCAGCAGGCCTTCGAGCGCTTTTCTCGCCGCTGGATCCGAGAACACGCGCTCGCGCATGCGCTCGCGGTCCATCTTCCCGTCGCGGATCGAGCCGGCGCCGAACAGCCGCTCGATCGCCGGCAGCGCGGCGCCGCCGGCCTCGGTCAGCTGGTGCGCGATCGCGTCGGTGTCGACCACGCTGGCGCCGAGCGCGGCGAACTCGTCGGCCGCCGCGCTCTTGCCGCTGCCGATGCCGCCGGTGAGTCCGACCACGAACATCAGAGCCGGTATTGGTACCAGCGGATGATCGGCTCGCCCCAGTAGAGCGCGACGATGCCGGCGATCGCGAGGTAGGGGCCGAAGTGGAAGCGGAAGCCGCCGTCCCAGCGGCCGCGGGCGGCGAACATCTGCAGCGCGCCGAACAGCAGGCCGACGATCGAGGACAGCAGGATCACCAGCGGCAGCATCTTCCAGCCGAGCAACGCGCCGACCGCGGCGTTCATCTTGAAATCGCCGTAGCCCATGCCTTCCTTGCCGGTGAGCAGCTTGAAGCCCCAGTAGACCAGCCACAGCGAGAGATAGCCGGCCGCCGCGCCGATCACGCTCTCCGGCAGGGTGACGAAGGCGTGATTGAGGTTGAGCAGCAGGCCCGCCCAGACCAGCGGCAGGGTCAGGTAGTCGGGCAGCAGCCCGGTCTCCTGGTCGATGAAGGCGAGCGCGATGGTGAACCAGGTGAACAGCGCCGCGCCGAGCGCCGCCAGCGTGAAGCCGAAGCGCCACGCGGCGTACGCCGCGCCGACGCCGGCGAGGGCCTCGACCAGCGGGTACTTCAGGCTGATCGACGACTTGCAGCCGGCGCACTTGCCGCGCAGGAAGGCGTAGCTGAGCAGGGGCACGTTCTCGAGCGCGGTGATGCCGCGGCCGCAGGACGGGCAGCGCGAGCGCGGCACCACCAGGTTGAAAGGCTCCTGCGGCGGCTCAATGCCGGCCGGCGCGGCTCCAGACGCGCGTGCTAGTTCGGCGCATTCGGCCTGCCACTCGCGCTCCATCATCTTCGGCAGGCGGTGGATGACGACGTTCAGGAACGAGCCGATGCACAGCCCGAAGACCAGCGCCAGCCACGGCAGAACGGCTGGCTGAGCGAGCCAGCCGAGCGTGCTCAGACGGCCTGGCCCATCTTGAAGATCGGCAGGTACATGGCGATCACCATGCCGCCGATCAGCGTGCCGAGCACCACCATGATCATCGGCTCCATCAGGGAGGACAGCGCCTCAACCGCGTCGTCGACTTCCTGCTCGTAGAAGTCGGCGATCTTCGACAGCATCGAGTCGAGCGCGCCGGTCTCCTCGCCGATCGACACCATCTGGATCACCATCGCCGGGAACACCTGCGAGTTCTGCATCGCCACGGTCAGCGCGCCGCCGGTCATCACTTCCTGCTGGATCTGCTTGGTGGCGGTCTGGTAGACGAAGTTGCCCGATGCGCCGCCGACCGAGTCGAGCGCCTCGACCAGCGGCACGCCGGCGGCGAACATGGTCGAGCAGGTGCGCGTCCAGCGCGCGATGGT
>DASUZH010000458.1:0-3152 GCA_036376975.1 Burkholderiales bacterium
GTGAGGCCCGGCGCGTGCTGCGTCGACAGCACCACGGTCTCGATCGACTCGGGCTTGCCGTGCGCGGCGTACTTCATGGTGACCTGCGACTTCGCGTCCGGCCGCAGCCAGGCGAGGCGGCCGTCGCGCCGCACTTCCGACTGGCGCTCGACCAGGCGGTGCGAGAGGTAGATCGGCAGCGGCATCAGCTCCGGCGTCTCGTCGCAGGCGTAGCCGAACATCAGGCCCTGGTCGCCCGCGCCCTGGTCGAGGTCGAGGCCCTTGCCTTCGTCGACGCCCTGCGCGATGTCGCGCGACTGCTCGCCGTAGGCCACCACCACGGTGCAGCCGTCGCAGTCGAAGCCGATCTTCGGATCGGTGTAGCCGATGCGCTTGATGGTGCGGCGCGCGATGTGCTGGAAGTCGATGTCGGCGTTGGTGGTGATCTCGCCTGCGAGCACCACCAGGTTGTCCTTTACCAGCGTCTCGGCGGCGACGCGCGAGCGCGGGTCCTGGGCTAGAATCGCGTCGAGCACCGCGTCCGAAATCTGATCCGCGACCTTGTCGGGATGGCCTTCGGAAACGGACTCGGAAGTGAAGAGAAATTCGCTCATTGTTTTACCGTCTCGGGAAAAGACCGCAAGGATAGCAAAATCCTGCACGAATTCCCCCGCTTCCTCCTCCGAATCGCAGCGAAATTGCCGCTTCGCGCGCTGCACGCGGTGGGAACCGTCCTCGGCTGGCTGGTCTATGGGATTTCCCCCACGTACCGCAGGAACCTGCGCCAGAACCTCGCGCTGGCCGGCTACGCCGACGCCGGCACGCGGCGCGAGGCGATCGTCGCCGCCGGGCGCATGGTCGCCGAGCTGCCGGCGCTGTGGTTCCGCCCGCAGCAGGAAGTCGCCGCCCTGGTGAAGGGCGTCGAGGGAGCGGTCGACGAGGCGCTCGCCGCCGTCGCGCAGGGCAGGCCGCTGCTGTTCTTCGCGCCGCACATGGGCTCGTTCGAGATCACCTCGCAGTACGCCTCGCAGCGCTCGCCGATCACGGTGCTCTACCGGCCGCCGAAGATGCGCTGGCTCGAGCCGGCGATGAGGGAAGGGCGTGCGAGGGGCCGCGTGCGCCTGGCGCCCGCGGACCTCTCGGGCGTGCGCGAGCTGATGGCGGCCCTCAAGCGCGGCGAGGCGGCGGGCTTTCTGCCCGACCAGGTGCCGGGCGAGGGCGAGGGCGAATGGGCCGAGTTCTTCGGCCGGCCGGCGTACAGCATGACGCTCGCCGCCAAGCTCGCCGAGCGCGCCGGCCTGGAGACCTTCCTTGCCTATGCACGGCGCTTGCCGCGCGGCGCAGGTTTCGTCCTCGTGCTGCGGCGCCTGCCGCCGAAGCAGGCGGGCGAGAGCGCCACGCGGCGGGTGAACCGCGCGGTCGAGGCGCTGGTGCGCGAATGTCCCGGGCAGTACCTGTGGGGCTACAACCGCTACAAGCGCCCGCGCGGCGCGCCGCCGCCGCCATGACCCGCCTCGCACTGGCGTTCGTGTGGCTGCTGCGGCTCCTGCCTTTGAGATTGATTTCAATAGTAGGAAATGCCGTTGGTGTCATCGCGTACTGGCTGATCGCCGAGCGGCGCCGGGTGATCCGCATCAATCTGGCGAAGTGCTTCCCGCGGATGCCGGAGCAGGAGCGCGAGGCGCTCGGGCGGGCGCACTTCCGCGCCTTCTGCCACGCGCTGATGGACCACGGCGTGATCTGGTGGTCGCGGCGCAGCCGCATCGAGCGCCTGGTGAAGCTGGAAGGCATCGAGCACCTGCGCGCGCTCGACGGCAAGCCGGTGATCATCTTCGCGCCGCACTTCGTCGGCCTCGACGCCACCTTGCAGCGGCTCTCGCTCGACATGCCGGTCGCCATGATGTACGCGAGGCAGAAGAACGCCGTGATGGAGCGCACCCTGTACGAAGGGCGCACGCGCTTCGGCGGGCACATGTACCTGCGCACGGAAGGCATCGCGGAGGGGCTGGAGGCGATCGCGGCGCTCGAGCGCTTCTACTACCTGCCGGACCTCGACTACGGCCCGAAGCGCTCGATCTTCGTGCCGTTCTTCGGCGTGCCCGCCGCCACCACCACCGGGCTGTCGTATATTGCCCGCACCAGCGGGGCGGCCGTGGTGCCCTGCGTGACGCGCCTGCTTCCCGGCGGCGGCTATGTCGCCCGGTTCTGGCCGGCGTGGAGCGACTTTCCCGGCGCGAGCGACGAGGCGGATACGCGCCGCATGGTCGCCTTCATCGAGGAGCGCGTGCTGGAAATGCCCGAGCAGTACTGGTGGCTGCACAAACGCTTCAAGACTCGCCCGCAAGGCGAGGCGAGGTTCTATTGAAGAACGTCAGGGTCGCGGTGATCGGCGCCGGCCACATGGGCCGCTACCACGCGCAGAAGTTCGCCGGCTGCGAGGGCGCCGAGCTCGCCGCGGTGGTCGACGCCGATGCCTCGCGCGCGGCCAACTTCCCCGGCACGCCGTTTTTTGCAAGCCACAAGAACATTCTTTCGATGTGCGATGCGGCGGTGATTGCGGTGCCTACCGACCGGCACTACGCCATCGCGCGCGATTGCATCTCGCGCGGCCTGCATGTGCTGATCGAGAAGCCGATCGCCGCCACGCTGGCGCAGGCCGATACGCTGATCCGGCTGGCGAAGAAGAAGAAGGTGGTGCTGCAGGTCGGCCACGTCGAGCGCTTCAACCGCGGCTTCGCCGCCATCAGCGCGCGCATCGACCGGCCGATGTTCATCGAGACCGAGCGCCTGGCGCCGTTCAAGGCGCGCGGCGTCGAGGTCGACGTGGTGATGGACCTGATGATCCACGACCTCGACCTGATGGTCGCCCTGGCGCGCTCGGAGGTGAAGCGCGTGAGCGCGAGCGGCTTCCGCGTGCTGACGCGCGACATCGACATCGCCACCGCGTACATCGAGTTCAGGAGCGGCTGCGTCGCCAACCTGTCGGCGAGCCGGGTGAGCCAGGCCGCGGTGCGCAAGCTGCGCATGTTCCAGAGCGGCGTCTACCTGTCCGCCGACCTGCAGTCGGGCGCGGTGCGCCTCGTCACGCAGACCGCGGGCGAGGTGCAGCAGACGGACGAGAACTACTCGGGCGGCGATGCGCTGGCCGAGCAGGCAAGAAGTTTTATTTCTTC
>DASUZH010000459.1:0-5883 GCA_036376975.1 Burkholderiales bacterium
CGCACCTGGGTTTCTCCGGCGACGCGCGCCGAGGAGGTCAGGAACACGTACTTCAGGTCGTCGCCGAGCGAGTCGAGCAGCGCCCGGTCCTCGCCCTGCGCGCCGAGCTCGACCTCGGCCTGCAGCGACGAGCCGACCTTGCCGGCGGCGCGCAGCTCCTCGATCTGCTTCCTCACCGGGTCGCGCAGCTCGCGCAGCCTGGTCCAGCGCGCAAGCAGGGCCGCGGCGTCACCCACCTCGGGCAGCTTGTAAAGCGTGTGGAAGAAGACGCTGTCGTCGGCCTTTCCGGTAAAGGTCTGCCATACCTCCTCAGCCGTGAAGGAAAGGATGGGCGCCATCAGCCGCACCAAGCTCTGCGTGATATGCCACAGCGCGGTCTGCGCCGAGCGGCGGGGATGCGAGTCCGCGCCGCAGGTATAGAGCCGGTCCTTGCAGATATCGAGATAGAAGGCGCCGAGGTCCTCGGAGCAGAACACCTGCAGCTTCTGCGCGACGAGGTGAAACTCGTAGCGCGCATAGTCGGCAGCTGCCGTCTCCTGGAGGCGCGCAGTCAGCGCGAGCGCGTAGCGGTCCGCCTCGACCATCTTCTCCAGGGGAACCGCATTCCGTGCGATGTCGAAGTCCGACACGTTCGCGAGCAGGAAACGCACGGTGTTGCGGATGCGGCGGTAGCTCTCCACCACCCGCTTCAGGATCTCGTCGGAGATCGACAGCTCGCCCGAGTAGTCGGTGCTCGCCACCCACAGGCGCAGGATCTCGGCGCCCAGCGTGCCGGAGATTTTCTGCGGCGCCATCACGTTGCCGAGCGACTTCGACATCTTGCGGCCGTCGCCGGCGACGACGAAGCCGTGCGTCAGCAGGCTCTTGTACGGCGGGTGCCCGTCGAGCATGCAGGCGCTGAGCAGCGAGGAGTGGAACCAGCCGCGGTGCTGGTCGGAGCCCTCGAGGTACATGTCGGCCGGATAGGTCGACTGTTCCTTGTGCGAGCGGCGCAGCACGGTGAAGTGCGTGCTGCCCGAGTCGAACCAGACGTCGAGCGTATCGCGCGTCTTCTCGTACTCGTTGCTCACGCCGAGCTCTTCGGCGGTCACGCCCTGCCACGCCTCGATGCCGCCTTTCTCCACCCGCTTCGCCACCGCCTCGAGCAGCTCGGGCGTGCGCGGATGCAGCGCGCCGGTCTCCTTGTGCAGGAAAAACGGCATCGGCGTGCCCCACTGGCGCTGGCGCGACAGCGTCCAGTCCGGGCGGTTGGCGATCATGCCGTGCAGGCGCGCCTGGCCCCACGACGGGAAGAACTGCGTCTTCTCGATCCCGCGCAGCGCCGTCTCGCGCAACGATTCCCCGCCGACCTTCTTGTCCATCGACGCGAACCACTGCGTCGTCGCACGCAGGATCACCGGCGTCTTGTGGCGCCAGCAGTGCATGTAGCTGTGCGTGTGCTTCCAGTCGACCGCGAACAGCGCGCCCTTCTCCTCGATCGCCTTGACGATCTTCGGGTTGGCCTCCCAGATCGACAGCCCGCCGAACAGCGGCAGCGAAGCGGCGTACTTGCCGTCGCCCATCACCGGCGTGAGGATCTGGTCGTCCTTCATGCCGTAGCGCCGGCAGGAATCGAAGTCCTCCACGCCATAGGCCGGCGACGAGTGCACGATGCCCGTGCCGCTGTCGGTGGTGACGTACTCGCCGAGGTACACCGGCGATACCCGGTCATAGAACGGATGCCTGAACCTGATGTTCTCCAGGTTCTTGCCTTTCGTCTCGCCGACCACCTTGCCCTCCAACCCATATCGCTTCAGGCAAGCCTCGCGCAACTCGTCCGCGAGGACGAGGAGCCCTTTTTCGGTATCGACCAGCTGATACGTCAGGTCAGGATGGACGTTGAGCGCCTGGTTGGACGGAATCGTCCAGGGCGTGGTCGTCCAGATCACGGCGAAGACCGGCTTCTGGATTTTCACGCCAAATGCTTTTTCCAGTTGTGGAAGATCAATGCCCTTGAACCCCACATCGATTGCCGGATCCTTGCGGTCCTCGTACTCGACCTCGGCCTCGGCGAGCGCCGAGCCGCAGTCGAAGCACCAGTTCACCGGCTTGAGGCCGCGGTAGACGTAGCCCTTCTCGAGCAGCTTGCCGAGCACGCGGATCTCGTCGGCCTCGTTGCCCGGCGCCATCGTCAGGTAGGGGTTGTCCCAGTCGCCCAGCACCCCGAGGCGCTGGAAATCCTTCTTCTGGTTGGCGATCTGCTCGGTGGCGAAGGCGCGGCACAGCCGCTGCGTCTCCGCGACCGGCAGGTTCTTGCCGTACTTCTTCTCGATCTGCACCTCGATCGGCATGCCGTGGCAGTCCCAGCCCGGCACATAGAGGGCGTCGAACCCGGCGAGGGATTTCGACTTCACCACCATGTCCTTGAGGATCTTGTTGACCGCGGTGCCGATGTGGATGTCGCCGTTCGCGTACGGCGGCCCGTCGTGCAGCACGAAGCGCGGCCGCCCCTGCGCCACCTGCCGCAGGCGGCGGTAGACGCCCTTCTCCTGCCAGTCCTGCACCCACTGCGGCTCGCGCTTGGCGAGGTCGCCGCGCATGGGGAACGGCGTTTCCGGAAGGTTCAGCGTGTCCTTGTAGTCAGCCATGTGCTTCGAAGAACTCCCTCGCTTCTTTCGCGTCGGCGGCGATGGCGGCCTGCAGCGCCGGCAGCCCGTCGTACTTCTTCTCGTCGCGCAGCTTTTTCAGGAAGCGCACCTTGATGTGGCTGCCGTAGAGGTCGCGGTCCCAGTCGAACAGATGCACTTCCAGCAGGGGCACCGGCACCGGATTGATCGTCGGGCGGTAGCCGACGCTGGCCACTCCCCTGCCGATGCCGTCGACCTCGACGGCGAAGATGCCCGAGATCGACGCGGTGCGCCGCAGGACGATGTTCGCGGTCGGAAAGCCGAGGCCGCGGCCGAGCTTGGCGCCATGCGCGACGCGCCCGCTGATGGTGTACGGGTGGCCGAGCAGCCGCTCCGCGCCCAGCAGGTCGCCGGCGGCGAGCGCCGCGCGCACCGCCGAGCTCGACACCCGCTCGCCGTCGAACAGCACGTCGGGCATCGCCTCGAGCCGGAAGCCGTGGCGCAGCGAGGCGTCCTCCAGCGTGGCGAAGTCGCCGCTGCGCCGCTCGCCGAAGCGGAAGTCCCGGCCGACCAGCAGCCAGCGCGCGCCCAGGCCGCGCACCAGCACCTCCTCCACGAAACGAGCGGCGGAAAGCGCTGCAAAGCGCGCGTCGAAGCGGGCGATATGCACCCGCTTCACCCCCGCCTGCGCCATCAGCTCGAGCTTGTCGCGCAGGCGCGTCAGGCGCGCGGGCGCGGCCTCGCGCGCGAAGAACTCGCGCGGGTGCGGCTCGAATGTCAGAACGCAGGAGGTCAATCCCAGCTCGCGTGCCTTGGCCGTTACGCGGTCGATGAGCGCGCGATGGCCGCGGTGCACGCCGTCGAAGTTGCCAATGGTCAGCGCACACCGGCCCCGGGCGCTCTGCAAAGAGCCGTGCGTAACGACCATGGACTCGGTTAAAACCCTGAATTATAGTGGTTAATGGAGGTGGACGATGCAGTCTCTGGAAGACCAAGTGGCGTTTTACGCCGCATACCATCAGGACGGCCGCAACAAGGCAACGCACTTCATCGGCGTGCCCGCAATCATGCTGTCGCTCTTCATCCCGCTGGCCTGGCTCCGCGTGGAGGTCGGCAGCGTCACGCTCACCGCCGCCATGGCCCTCGCCGCTGCCGTCATGGTCTGGTATTTCCTGCTTGACGTTCCGCTCGCGCTGGCCATGCTCGTCGTCACCGCGGTGCTGCTTTTCCTGGCGCAAGCCATCGCCGACCAGGGCACCGCGGCAGGCTGGATTTGGTTCGCCCTTCTGTTCGTCGGCGGCTGGATCTTGCAGCTCGTGGGCCACGTGTTCGAGGGCCGCAAGCCCGCCCTGGTGGACAACCTGGTCGGCATCTTCGTCGCGCCGATCTTCCTGGTCGCCGAAGTGTTCTTCGCGCTCGGCTACAAGCCCGGGCTGCATGCCGCCGCGCAAGAGCGCGCGCGCCGCATGCGCGCCGAAGCGGCTGACTCGAAACTGACAACGGCGCACTGAGCGAACCTGCGGTAACGTTCGCCCCCACATGAAGGGCTTGCTAGCGTTTTCGCGCGCCGTCGACGCGCTCAACTACCGCCTCGGCAACCTCGCCGAGTGGCTGGTCATGCTCTCCTGCCTGATCAGCGCCGGTAACGCCTTCTCACGCTACGCCTTCGGCATCAGCTCGAACGCCTGGCTGGAGATCCAGTGGTACATGTTCGGCGCGCTGGTGATGCTCGGCGCGTCCTATACCCTGAAGAAGAACGAGCACGTGCGCGTCGACATCGTCTACAGCAACGTCTCGACGCGCCGCCAGATCGGCATCGACATCTTCGGCTTCATCCTGTTCATGCTGCCGGCCACCGTGGTGATGACCTACCTGTCGTGGCCGATCTTCCACAACTCGTGGATGCTGGGCGAGGTGTCGAGCAACGCCGGCGGCCTGATCCGCTGGCCGGTGAAGCTGATGCTGCCGGTCGGCTTCGCCCTGCTCACCCTGCAGGGCCTCTCCGAGCTGATCAAGCGCATCGCGATGCTGACCGGCCACATGCAGGCCGACCTGCACTACGAGAGGCCGTTGCAGTGATGGGGCTTCCTTCCAGATGAGCTTCATTCCGCTGGCCTGGATGGCGCCGCTGATGTTCGCCGGGCTGGTGCTGTTCATGCTGATCGGCTTCCCGGTGTCGTTCTCGCTCGCCGCGGTGGGGCTGTTCTTCGGCTTCCTCGCCATCGAGCACGGCTACTTCGACTTCGCGCTGATGCAGGCGCTGCCCGAGCGCGTGTTCGGCATCATCTCCAACGACACCCTGCTCGCCATCCCGTTCTTCACCCTGATGGGCGCGATCCTCGAGCGCTGCGGCCTGGCCGAGGACCTGCTCGACGGCCTCGGCCAGCTGTTCGGCCCGGTGCGCGGTGGCCTGGGCTACGCCGTGATCGTGGTGGGCGCGATCCTCGGCGCCATCACCGGCACGGTGGCCGCCTCGGTGATCGCCATGGGCATCATCTCGCTGCCAGTGATGATGCGCTACGGCTACAACATGCGCTTCGCCACCGGCGTGATCGCCGCCTCGGGCACCATCACGCAGCTGATCCCGCCGTCGCTGGTGCTGATCGTGCTGGCCGACCAGCTCGGCCGCTCGGTGGGCGACATGTACGCCGGCGCCTGGGGGCCGAGCCTGGTGCAGGTGCTGCTGTTCTCGCTCTACGTGCTGATCGTCAGCTTCGTCATGCCGCAATGGGTGCCCGGCATCCCGAAGGAATCGCGCACGCTGCACGGCTGGCCGCTGATCCGCAAATGCCTGTGGGGCATCGTGCCCTCGCTGGTGCTGATCTTCCTGGTGCTCGGCACGATCTACATGGGCCTCGCCACGCCGACCGAAGCCGGCGCGATGGGCACGGTGGGCGCGATCGGCCTCGCGGTGGTGCACCACGAGCGGTTCTCGCGCTTCGCGCGCATCGCCGGCTGGATCGCCGCGGCGGCGATCGGCCTCATCGCCCTGCTCGCGCTGGCCGCCCAGCCGCTGTTCCAGCAGCTGCGCGCGCCGCTGTTCATGGTGTTCTACGCCGGCCTGGCGGTGGTGCTGGCCGAGGCGATCCGCATCCGCGCGCTGCGCCAGCTCATCTGGCAGGCCTCGCAGAGCACCATGCGCATCACCGCGATGGTGCTGTTCATCCTGATCGGCTCGACCATCTTCGTGCTGGTATTCCGCGGCGTCGACGGCGACCCGTTCATCGAGCACCTGCTCGGCGACCTGCCCGGCGGCGCGCTCGGCTTCCTCATCTTC
>DASUZH010000460.1:0-6832 GCA_036376975.1 Burkholderiales bacterium
GAACGTCGGCAAGTCGAGCCTGCTCAACCGTCTCGCCGGCGAGGAGCGCGCGATCGTCGCGCCGTTGCCCGGCACGACGCGCGACGCCTTGCGCGAGTCGATCCAGATCGAAGGCGTGCCGCTGGTCATCGTCGATACGGCGGGCCTGCGGGTATCTGCTGACACGATCGAGCGTCTCGGCATGGAGCGCACGCAGCGCGAGCTCGCGCGCGCGGATCTGGTGCTCGCGGTGTACGAGGCGGGCGGCGCTTCGGCCCCCCTCGAGAGCCTGCCTGCCGGCGTCAGCCGGATCGACGTGCACAACAAGATCGACCTGTCGCCGGGTTTCCGGCCGCCATCCGGTCCGCATCGCGCGGTTGGCGTTTCGGCGAAGACCGGTGAAGGCATCGAAGCGCTGCGCAGCGCGATCCTGCAGGCCGCAGGCTGGGTCGCGACCGGCGAGTCGGTGTTTCTCGCGCGCGAACGGCACCTGCGGGCGCTCGAAGCTGCGCGCGAGCACCTCGAGACCGCGGCGCGCGAGCTGCCGCGCTGGGAGCTTTTCGCCGAGGAGCTGCGTCTCGCGCAGGTCGCGCTTGGCTCGATCAGCGGCGGGATGAGCGCGGACGACCTGCTTGGCGAGATCTTCGCGCGCTTCTGCGTCGGCAAGTGAAGGCGGCGCGCGACAGCTGGATTAATCCGGCCCTCGCGTTGATCCTGTGCGCGGCCGCGGGCGCGGCGTGCGCTTGGCTTCGAATTCCGCTGCCTTGGATGATCGGCCCGCTGGCCGCCATGGCGGCGTGCAATTTCGCCGGGCTCGGGCTGCGCGCGGTGCGCGGCGGGCGCGAGGTCGGCCAGGTGGTGATTGGCAGCGCGCTCGGCCTCTACTTCACGCCGGTCGTAGCGCGAGAGGTCGTCTCATACTGGCCGCTGCTCCTCGTCGGCGGAGTATTCGCGGTTCTTCTCGGCGTGCTGGGCGGCTGGATCCTGCGGCGCCTGACGGGTGTCGATGCCACCACCGCCTTTTTTGCCAGCGTCCCCGGCGGGGCGGCGGAGATGACGTTGTTGGGCGAGCGCTACGGCGCTCGCGCCGACCGCGTCGCTCTCGCGCAGTCGCTGCGCATTCTGGTAGTCGTCATCGTCGTGCCGTTTGCGCTGACCTATTCCGGCGCGCATGGCACCGACCTCTATCAGCCCGCACCGCTGCCGCTGCAATGGGAGCGGCTGCTGATGCTGCTGGCGATCGGCGCCGGCGCCGGCGGGTTGCTTGCCGCCCTCGGAATGGGGAATGCTTTCATGTTCGGGCCGCTGGCGGCGGCCATAGCGCTGACCGTCGGCGAGGTGCAGCTCTCGTCCTTGCCCTCGGAACTATCGAATGCCGCGCAGGTACTGCTGGGGTCGACGCTCGGCGCTCGATTCGAGCGCCGTTCCCTGCGAAGCGCGCCGCGGTACGTGGTCGGAGTGCTGGCGAGCGTCGCGGCAGTGATTCTCGCGGCAGCGCTGTTCGCGTATGCGCTCGCTGCCGCCTCCGGACTTCCCGTGCCGACGCTCGTACTTGCCATGGCTCCCGGCGGCATTGCCGAGATGTGCATCACAGCCAAGGTGCTGCAGCTCGGGGTCCCGCTGGTCACCGCGGCGCAGGTCGCTCGCGTCCTGGTCCTGCTCACCACCACCGGCCCCGGCTTTCGGCTGATTCACAGGTCCGGATGAAACGATAAGTCATTGTCCGGAATGAACTTTATCCAGATGACTCGGTCCCTCCTCCATCAGCCGCAATGCGCCCGGTGCTAGAATCCGCCGCCAATAGATCCCCCATCCGCCGGCCCAGCCCTTGCTGGGCCGTTTGCCTTTCTGGAGTTAGCTGAATGAACGCACCGATCTCCGCCGCCGACCAGTCTCAAGCTCCCGCCTGGGTGCGCCATACCGGCCTGCGCCAGTGGGTGGCTGAGGTGGCGCGCCTGGCCAAGCCGGAGCGCATCGTCTGGTGCGACGGATCGCAGGCGGAGTACGACCGTCTGTGCGGAGAGCTGGTCGACGCGGGCACCTTCACCCGGCTGAACGAGAAGCTGCGCCCGAATTCCTACCTTGCACGCTCGCACCCGAGCGACGTCGCGCGCATGGAAGAGCGCACCTTCATCTGCAGCCAGAAGAAGGAAGACGCCGGGCCGACGAACAACTGGATCGACCCGCGCGAGATGCGCGCCACCCTCAATCGGCTGTTCGACGGCTGCATGCGGGGGCGCACGATGTACGTGATCCCGTTTTCCATGGGCCCGATCGGCTCGCACATCGCCCAGGTCGGCGTGGAGATTTCCGACTCGGCCTACGTGGCGGTGAGCATGGCCATCATGACGCGCATGGGGCGCGCGGTGGTCGACTGGCTCGGCCAGGACGGCAAGTTCGTGCCGTGCGTGCATTCGGTCGGTGCGCCGCTCGCCGCCGGGCAGAAGGACGTACCCTGGCCGTGCAACGACAAGGAGAAGTGGATCGTCCACTTCCCCGAGACGCGCGAGATCTGGTCGTTCGGCTCGGGCTATGGCGGCAACGCCTTGCTCGGCAAGAAGTGCCTGGCGCTGCGCATTGCCTCGGTCATGGCGCGCGACGAGGGCTGGCTGGCAGAGCACATGCTGATCCTCGGCCTGGAATCGCCGCAGGGCGACAAGACGTATGTCGCGGCCGCGTTTCCCTCCGCCTGCGGCAAGACCAATCTCGCCATGCTGATCCCGCCCGCGGCGTTCAAGGGCTGGAAGGTCACCACCATCGGCGAGGACATCGCCTGGATCAAGCCGGGCAAGGACGGGCGCTTCTACGCCATCAACCCCGAGTACGGCTGCTTCGGCGTTGCGCCCGGCACCTCGGACGAGACCAATCCCAACGCGATGAAGATGCTCAAGGCCAATGTCATCTTCACCAACGTCGCGATGACGCCCGAGGGCGACGTCTGGTGGGAGGGCATGACGCCGCAGCCGCCGGCGCGCCTGATCGACTGGCAGGGCAAGGAGTGGACCCCCGGTTGCGGGCGGCTTGCCGCGCACGCGAACGCGCGCTTTACGGTCCTCACCGAGCAGTGCCCGTCCATGGATCCGAAGTGGGAGGATCCGCAGGGGGTGCCGATCTCCGCTTTCATCTTCGGCGGGCGGCGCTCATCCACGGTGCCGCTCATCGTCGAGGCGCCGAGCTGGGAGGACGGCGTGTACATGGCTGCCACGCTGGGCTCCGAGACCACCGCTGCCATCACTGGCAAGGTCGGCGTAGTGCGGCGCGACCCGATGGCGATGCTCGCGTTCTGCGGCTACAACATGGGCGATTACTTCGCGCACTGGCTGAAGATGGGCAAGGCGGTACGTCAGCCGCCCAAGATTTTCCGCGTCAACTGGTTCCGCCGCGATGCCAACGGCAAGTTCATGTGGCCGGGGTTCGGGGAGAACATGCGCGTGCTGCAGTGGATCGTCGAGCGCTGCCAGAACCGCGCGCAGGGCGTCGACACACCGCTCGGCACCATGCCGCGCTACGAGGACCTGACCTGGGCAGGGCTGGAGAAGGTCTCACCCAAGCAGTTCGCCGAGCTCGAGCAAGTGGATGGCGGTGCCTGGCGCGAGGAACTCTCCGCGCACGACGAGCTGTTCGGCAAGTTCGGCACGCATCTGCCCGAGGCGCTTGAGACGCGGCGCGGGCGCATGCACCAGAAGCTCGCTGCTTAGGTCTGCTCGCTAGGAAGGTCGCAGCGCCAGGCGCGCGAGCAGTGCGCCCAGGAAAGCCGCGCCCGCCGCGGCGGCCAGTGCGGCAGCGGCGCGATGGAACTCAAGCAGGCCGCCACCTGCTGCCAGCCCGATCCCCACGCCCGCCAAGAGGGCGCTCGTCGACCATGTGAAGGCTTCCGAGAGGTGCTGCGGGCGGGAAGTCTTTGCCACCAGCATCGACTGGATGATCAGCGCAGGCGCCATGACCACGCCTGCGACCACGGCGCAGGCGGCGAACGTCCAGGGATTCCACGGCAGAACCAGCATGGCGAGGCCGCCGCCCATCAGAGCAAGCATCAGCGCGAACTGCCTGACCAGAGGAAAGTGCCAGCTGCGACTGCCGTAAGCGAGGCCGCCCAGCGCGCTGCCTGCGCTCATCAACCCTAGCAGGACTCCCGCTATGGCCGGGCTGCCGGCTTCGGTTGCGTAGGCAGTGATGCCGATTTCCATCAGGCCGAATGCGATCGAGTAGCAGAGGATCACCCCGATCAGCGGAATGAAGCCGGGCTCGCCAAGCGCACCAAGCAGGTGGCGTGCACTAGCGGGCTCGATGTGCCATGCGCGCAGCGCAGGCAGTCGCAGGAAGAGGTACGTACCGGCGAAACCGCAGCCCGCTGCAGCGAGGACCGCGGCGGCCGGCGACGCTACCGCGACGAGCAGCGCTACGAGCATAGGCCCGACGATGAAAATCAACTCGATCAAGACCGACTCGAGCGAGTAAGCGGTGGAGAGCATCGCGTCCTCTCCCAGCCGGCGCTTCAGGAACGTGCGCATGCAGACGGTAATCGGCGGGAAGGTTGCGCCTGCAGCCGCGGCGAGCGGGAGGAGAAGCCATGCCGGGAGTTGTGCCGATACGCCGAGAACCAGCGCGCAAAGCGCGGCTGGAAACAGCACCCCGCAGGCGGTGAGCACGGGTCGTGGCCCGTAGCGATCGATCAGGCGGCCAAGCGCCGGCGCTACGGCGGCCAGGCCGGCTACGTAGCAGCCGGTGGCCGCGCCACCGCGGGCGAACGAGCCGGTCGCCGACTGGACGAGGATCAGGATTGCCAGTCCCGTAATGCCGATCGGCAGCCGGCCGATCATTGAAGCGGCGAATATCTGGCGCAGTTCGCGCGGCTCGAGCAGCGCGACGTACCGGGCAAGGGAAATCATGCAGGCGACGGAGCGGAAGGGCGGCGATTGTCGCACGCCAGCGAGCGATGCTGCATCGCAGCATGAGAATGATTTGAATCAGGTTCCACGTGAAACCTTCCGCCGCCTAGTTCCACGTGGAACCATCGCGTAAAATTCGCCCCCTTCCATGCTGTTTCCTTCCGAATTCGACGTCATCGTGGTGGGCGGCGGCCACGCCGGCACCGAAGCGGCGCTGGCTGCTGCGCGGATGGGGTGCAAGACCCTTCTCCTGACTCACAGCGTCGAAACGCTCGGGCAGATGTCGTGCAACCCATCGATCGGCGGCATCGGCAAGGGCCATCTGGTCAAGGAGATCGATGCGCTGGGCGGAGCGATGGCGATCGCGACCGACGAAGCCGGCATCCAGTTCAGGATCCTCAATTCTTCCAAGGGCGCCGCGGTGCGGGCGACGCGGGCCCAAGCCGACCGGGTGCTGTACCGCGGCGCCATCCGTCGCCGTCTCGAGAACCAGCCGAACCTCTCGATCTTCCAGGCAGCGGTCGACGACATCATCCTCGAGGGAGCGCGCGCGGTTGGCGTAGTTACGCAGCTCGGCGTGCGGTTCCGCGGCAGCGCGATCGTGCTCACCACCGGGACATTCCTTTCCGGCTTGATCCACGTCGGCCTGGAGCGATATCAGGCCGGGCGCGCCGGGGATCCGGCAGCCGTGACGCTGGCGGCCCGACTGCGTGAAATGAAGTTGCCGGTCGGCAGGCTGAAGACCGGCACGCCGCCCAGGCTCGATGCGCGCAGCATCGACTTCTCGGTCATGGAGGTCCAGCCGGGCGACCAGCCGGAGCCGGTGTTCTCGTTCATCGGTCGACGCGAGATGCACCCGCGTCAGCTCCCTTGCTGGATCACGCACACGAACGAGTGCACGCACGACATCATCCGGGGCGGGCTCGACCGCTCGCCCATGTTTACCGGCGTGATTCAGGGGGTCGGGCCGCGCTATTGCCCGTCGATCGAAGACAAGATCCATCGCTTTGCCGGAAAGTCGAGCCATCAGATCTTCCTCGAGCCGGAAGGGCTGACCAGCAATGAGATCTACCCGAACGGCATCTCCACCAGCCTGCCCCTGGATGTCCAGCTCGACCTGGTCCATTCAATTCGCGGCCTGGAGAAAGCCCACGTCGTCCGGCCCGGATATGCGATCGAGTACGACTACTTTGACCCGCGCGACTTGCGCCCGTCGCTCGAGACGAAAAGCCTTCAGGCGTTGTTCTTTGCCGGCCAGATCAATGGCACCACCGGCTACGAGGAAGCGGCGGCGCAAGGGCTGCTTGCAGGCATCAACGCTGGCCTCAAGGTGCGGGGAGAGGAGCCCTGGTGGCCGCAGCGCGACCAGGCCTACCTCGGCGTGCTGGTCGACGACCTGACCACCCGCGGCGTCTCCGAGCCCTACCGCATGTTCACGAGCCGCGCCGAGTACCGCCTTACGCTGCGCGAGGACAACGCCGATCTGCGGCTGACTGAGACGGGACGACGCCTGGGCTTGGTGGATGACCAGCGCTGGGACGCGTTCAACCGGAAGCGAGATGCTATTACTCGCGAGACTGAGCGCCTCAAGTCTTCGTATGTGAGCGCTGGCTTCCCGAAAAAGACCAGTCTTTATGATGCTCTTAAGCGCCCGGAGGTGACTTACGCGGGATCAGTACCAGCGCCGGTTGCCGATCCGACGGTAGCCGAGCAGGTCGAGATCCAAGCCAAGTACGAGGGCTATATCACCCGGCAGCGCGCCGAAGTCGAGCGGCGCAAGAACGCCGAGTCCACCCGGTTGCCGCAGGCGCTCGACTACCGCGAAGTCCGCGGACTGTCGGCCGAGGCGCAGCAGAAGCTCAACCGCCACCGGCCGGAAACGATCGGCCAGGCCTCGCGCATTTCAGGCATCACCCCGGCCGCAATTTCGCTGCTGCTGGTGCATCTGAAGCGGGGTCTCGGGA
>DASUZH010000461.1:0-10092 GCA_036376975.1 Burkholderiales bacterium
CCGCAAGCCATCCCCGACGTCCAGGCCACCCCCGATTCGCGCAAGCTCGCCATCGACAAGGTGGGGATCAAGGCGATCCGCCACCCCATCCAGATCAAGGAACGCTCGGGCAGCGTGCAGCACACCATCGCCACCTTCAACATGTACGTCGGCCTGCCGCACCAGTTCAAGGGCACGCACATGTCGCGCTTCGTCGAGATCCTCAACGCCCACGAGCGCGAGATCACCGTCGACACCTTCCAGGTGATGCTGAGGGAGATGGTCGAGAAGCTGGAGGCCAAGGAAGGCCGCATCGAGATGACCTTCCCGTACTTCGTCGACAAGGCGGCGCCGGTGTCCGGCGTGCGCAGCCTGATGGACTACGAGGTGACCTTCGTCGCGCAGATCCTGAAGGGCGAGAAGTGCTTCGCCATGAAGGTGCTGGTGCCGGTCACCAGCCTGTGCCCGTGCTCGAAGAAGATCTCCGACTACGGCGCGCACAACCAGCGCTCGCATGTAACTGTCACGGCGCACACCGGCGAGTTCGTCTGGATCGAGGAGATCATCGACCTGGTCGAGAAGCAGGCCTCCGCCGAGCTCTACGGCCTGCTCAAGCGGCCCGACGAGAAGTACGTCACCGAGCGCGCCTACGACAACCCGAAGTTCGTCGAGGACATGGTGCGCGACGTCGCCGCCCAGCTCAACCGCGACGAGCGCATCACGCGCTACGTGGTCGAGTCGGAGAACTTCGAGTCGATCCACAACCACAGCGCCTACGCCCTCATCGAGAGGGATAAACGAAAGCAGTCCTAGCGGGGCTGCTGTTGGGGTTGTTCTTCTCCGAAGAGCCCCTCGCCCAGGACTTTCCAGCCCAGCGCGCCCGCATGGTCTCGGAAATCGAGGCCATGTATGCCGAGACCCGTAGCGAAACCGGCCTCGCCGCCATGTCGCCCGCGGTGCGCGCCGCCATGGGCAAGGTCGAGCGCCACCGTCTGGTGCCGGACGCGCACCGCGGCGTCGCCTACCGCAACCACCCGCTGCCGATCGGCAGCGGGCAGACCATCTCCCAGCCCTACATCGTCGCGCTGTCGACGGATCTCCTGGGCTTGACGAGCAATAGCGTGGTTCTCGACGTCGGCACCGGTTCCGGCTACCAGGCCGCCGTCGCCGCCGAGATCGCTGCGAGGGTCTACTCGATCGAGATCATTCCTTCCCTTGGCAACGAAGCCCGCAAGCGTCTGGAAGAGCTCCGGTACGGCAATATCGAAGTGAAGATCGGCGACGGCTACCAGGGCTGGCCGGAGAAGGGCCCGTTCGACGCCATCGTGGTCTCCGCCGCCGCGCCGCAGGTTCCCCCGGCGCTCGTCGCGCAGCTCAAGTCCGGCGGCCGCATGGTGATCCCCGTCGGCGGCAGCGGCGACATCCAGTACCTCAAGCTGCTGGTCAAGCGCGCCGACGGCGGCGTCGACGAGAAGCGCGTGCTGCCGGTGAGATTCGTCCCGCTCGTTCCGGGCAAGAACTAGAAGCGCCGCTGCAGCGTCAGCGTCTGCCCGTCGTGCCGCATGTTGACGCGGCTGAGGAAGCTCATGCCGAGCAGGGCGACGTCGAGGCCCTGCTCGATGACGATGCCTTCGACCGAGCTGAGCTCGATGGCGCCGACTTTCACCCGCTCGAGCGTGACGACGTAGACCGGCACCGTGCCGTTGGCGGTGCGGGTCTGGCCGACCTTGCCCTTGCGATAGTCGATATTCAGCCGGCGCGCGTCCGCCGCGGGCAGCGCGACCACGGTGGCGCCGGTATCGACCACGAAGCGCACCGGGCCGCCGTTGACCTGCCCTTCGGCGAGGAAATGGCCGGCGGTGTCGGCGGCAAGGGTGACGCTCTGCCCGGTGGGGGCGGCCGCGGTGGCGCGGTGGTGCTGGCCGAGGGAGAGCACGCGCTTCGCGCCGCGCACCTCGATCGTCGCGCTGGTGCGATCGACCGAGACCACGGTGATGCCGGAGCGGGTCTGCCCGGCGCGGATGGTGACCGGGTCGCCGCCGTCGATCGCGACGACCGCCGCCTTGTCGCCGATCACGCCGATCAGCGCGACGTCGCTCTGCGCCCAGGCTCCGCAGGAGCAGGCGAGGAGGAGCAGAAGCGCAATAAAATGCGGCATGAATCCCGTCGGCATCTTTCGGCACGCCCGGACTGAAGGACCGGGCTATTTTGCCACCTACCTCGAGCGGCGCTCAATTCCCTGGCAGCTGGTCGCGCTCGACGACGGCGCCGCCGTGCCGCGCGATCCGCGGCGCTACTCCGGCCTGGTGTTCATGGGCGGCCCCATGAGCGTGAACGACGACCTGCCGTGGATTATTCCGGCGCTCGACCTGATCCGCGACGCCGTGCGGCACGACGTGCCGGTGCTCGGCCACTGCCTGGGCGGGCAGCTCATGTCGAAGGCGTTCGGCGGCGCGGTGCGCGCCGCTCCGGTGAAGGAGATCGGCTGGGGCGAGGTGCGCGTCGCCGACAACGCGCTCGCGCGGGCGTGGCTAGGCGAGACGCAGTCGTTCGAGTCCTTCCACTGGCACGGCGAGACCTTCAGCATCCCGCCCGGCGCGACGCGCATCCTGGAGAGCGGCCACTGCGTGAACCAGGGCTTCGCGCTCGGCAAGCACCTCGGCATGCAGTGCCACGTCGAGATGACCGAGGAGCTGGTGAGGAGCTGGCTGAGCACCGGCGCCGACGAGATCCGGGCCGCGGCGGCGAGCCCCGGAGTGCAGAAGCCGCAGGACATCGAGCGAGACCTGAAGCCGCGACTCGACGCCCTGCACGACGTGGCGAGCCGTCTCTACGACCGCTGGACGGAAGGCCTCAGTCGCGGAAGTTGATGAATTGCAGCGGCAGGTCGGTGACCTGCGCGCGCACCAGCTGGATGGCGGACTGCAGGTCGTCCTTCTTCGAGCCGGAAACGCGCACCGCGTCGCCCTGGATCGAGCCGGCGACCTTCAGCTTGCTGTCCTTGATCAGCTTGACGATGCCCTTCGCCTTCTCCTGCTCGATGCCGTTCTTGATCTTCACCGGCTGCTTCACCTTGTCGCCGGAGACCTTCTCCTTCGTGCCGGGCTCGAGGTAGCGCGGGTCGACGCTGCGCTTGGCGAGGCGGGCGCGCAGCACGTCCATCACCTGGCCGAGCTTGAAGTCGTCGTCGGCGAACACGTCGAGCGAGAGCGAGTTCTGCTCGAGGCGCTGCTCGATCCTCGCGTCGGAGCCCTTGAAGTCGTAGCGGTTGGCGATCTCCTTGTTGGCCTGCTCCACCGCGTTCTTCACTTCCTGCTGGTTGACCTGCGAGACGATGTCGAAGGAAGGCATGGCAATATCATGCCATGGCCCTGATCGACGTGAACGGCGCGCGGGTGGACGTGCGGCAGACCGGCGCCGGGCGCGACCTGGTGCTGCTGCATTCCCTGCTGACCGACCTCACGGTGTTCGACCGCGTGGCGCCGCAGCTGGCGAGCAGGCGGCGCGTCACGCTCGTCAACCTGCCCGGCTACGGCGGCTCGTCCCCGGCGGGGACGGACATTGAGAGCTATGCCGATCGCGTTGCCGACGTCCTGGATACATTGAAGCTTTCAAAGGAAACGGCAGTCCTCGGCAACGGCTTCGGCGGCTTCATCGCGCTGATGCTGGCGGTGCGGCACGGCGGCCGCTTCGACCGGCTGATCGCCGCGCCCGCGCTGGCCGGCTTTCCCGAAGCGGCGAAGCAGCCGTTCCACCGCATGGCGGGGCTGGTCTCGTCGCAGGGCATGGGCGCCGTGCTCGACGCGGCCATCCAGCGCATGCTGCCCGCCGCGTTCATCGCACAGCATCCCGAAATCGTCGCGGAGCGGAAGGCTGCCCTGGCGGCGGCGGATCCGACCTGCTTCGCGACCGCCTGCCTCGCGCTGGCACGCCTGGACCTCTCGGCCAAACTGCAAGGCATCAGGAACCCCACGCTGGTCATGGCCGGCAGCGAGGACGCGACCACGCCGGCCGCGCTCGCGCGGCAGCTCGCCGACGGCATCGCGGGCGCGAAGTTCGTCGAGCTGAAGGGCTGCGGCCACTGCCCGCAGGTGGAGAGCCCGCAGGCCTTCGTGGAGGCGGTGGAGGGCTTCCTGGGGGACTAGATGAGAAAAATGGGGTCTGTCCCCATTTATTTGCCGAGCTGGCGCTCGATGAGGCGCAGGCGCTCGTCGATGCCGGCGCCGCTGCGCAGCTGCGGCAGGGAAGGCGTGAAGCCGCGCGCTTTTTCGTCGTCGCGGATCAGGTCGAGCGTCTGCACCGCCGCCTCGCGCAGCGAGCGGGTGCGCGTCAGCGCCTTCAGGTAGAGCGCGCGCGAGAAGTCGGTGATCTGCGAGTCGCTGCCGCAGCCGTAGGAGGGGCGGTCGGCGCTGGCGGCGGTCACGATCAGGGTGTCGCCGGTCGACAGCGGGCCGACGAAGCCGCCCGAGAAGCACGAAGAAACGATCACCACCCGGTTGCGCACGCCGGTCTCGTCGAGCAGGGAGCGCAGGTAGAGCGGCGACAGCGCATAGAGCGGCGTCGCCGGATGGCGCAGCGACAGCTCGTGGTTGCGCAGGCCGTGCGAGGTGAGGTGCAGCAGCAGCACGTCCTCCTCGAGGTCCATGCGCCGGGCGATCGCGCGCAGCGCGTAGGCGAGCGAGTTGAGGGTCACCTCGGGTTGCGGCAGCGTAAGGTCGTTGACCATCACCAGCGAGCGGCCGGCCGTGCCGAGGCGCTCGTCGAGCACGCCGCGCACCGTTTCCACCTCGCGGCGGAACACTTCCTCGGCGTCGCCGCCGGCGACCAGCGCGTAGAGGTCGACCACGCCGGGCCGCTGCGGCGCCAGCCGGTCGAGGGCGGCGCGCACGGAGTAGGGCGGCGTCGGGCTGCCTTCGGCGGGATTGGCGCAGGCGGGCTGCGCGGCGGCGAGGGCGAGGCCGAGGACCAGCAGGCGGACGAAGAGCGGCGGGTTCACCGCGCTAGCGTCCGTTGAGCCGCTTCAGCTCCTCGATCCAGCGCGCGGTGACGCCGCGGATCCACTCCACGTCCGCCGGGCTGTCGTAGCCGGAGTGCACGGCGAGGTGCAGCGCCCTGCCGCGCACCAGGAGCAGGCTCGAGGTGGACAGCAGGTACTGCGGCTTCTCGTCGCGACTCGGATTCTTCGGCGGCAGCCGCGTTCCGAGCAGTATCGAGGTCACGTCGGGCTGTTTGGCAATCTGGGCGAGGGCGCGGGACTGGCCGGGCGGATGGTTGTCGAGGAAGGCGAGGTAGTTCGCGTCGCCCGCCGGCGCGCCGGCCTCGGCGAGCAGCCCGGCCGACAGCCGCGCGAACGAGTTGGCGGTGACGCCATCGCGCTCGTACACCTTCGGCGTCGACACGATCATCATGCGCCTGAGCTCCGGCACGTCGCCCACCGTGAAGCGGCGCAGGTCGCCGTCGCTCAGCGCGAACAGCAGCACCCGGTTGGAGGGCGAGGTGAGCGCCTCGGCGGCGTCCTGCAGGCGCGGCGAGCCGGTGAAGGTGGTGTCGGCGAAGCCCGGCGGCGCGTCGAGCGCCACGCGCGCGTCGCCGAGCTGGACGGCGAAAGGCGCGGCCGCGCACTGCGTCGAGGCTGCGAGCACGGCGGCGATCAGGAAGCGCACGAGCGGCATTCTAGCCTCCGGGTATCATTTCGGCTTTCGGAGGCACGACGGCTTGGCGGCAATCCTCAATTCGCTCCCGAAAGGGGAGAAGGTGGGCATCGCGTTCTCGGGCGGGCTCGACACGAGCGCGGCCGTGCACTGGATGCGCGCGAAGGGCGCGATCCCGTACGCGTATACCGCCAACCTCGGCCAGCCCGACGAGTCGGACTACGGCGCGATCCCGAAGAAGGCGCTCGCCTACGGCGCCGAGAAGGCGCGCCTGGTCGACTGCCGCCCGCAGCTCGCCGCCGAGGGCGTCGCCGCCATCCAGTGCGGCGCGTTCCACATCTCGACCGGCGGGGCGACCTACTTCAACACCACGCCGCTCGGCCGGGCGGTGACCGGCACCATGCTGGTCGTCGCCATGCGCGAGGACGGCGTCGGCATCTGGAGCGACGGCAGCACGTACAAGGGCAACGACATCGAGCGCTTCTACCGCTACGGGCTGCTCGCCAATCCCTCGCTGCGGGTCTACAAGCCCTGGCTCGACCAGCGCTTCATCGACGAGCTCGGCGGCCGCAAGGAGATGTCGGCCTACATGGCGAAGGCCGGCTTCGAGTACAAGATGAGCGCCGAGAAGGCCTACTCCACCGACTCCAACCTGCTCGGCGCCACGCACGAGGCGAAGGACCTCGAGTTCCTCGACAAGGGCATCGGCATCGTGCAGCCCATCATGGGCGTGGCCTTCTGGCGCGAGGATACGAAAGTAAAAGCCGAGAAAGTTTCCGTGGCATTTGCCGAAGGGCAGCCCGTCGCGATCAACGGCCAGCGCTTCTCCGATGCCGTGAAGCTGATGGAGGAGGCGAATGCGATCGGCGGCCGGCACGGCCTCGGCATGTCGGACCAGATCGAGAACCGCATCATCGAGGCGAAGAGCCGCGGCATCTACGAGGCGCCGGGAATGGCGCTGCTGCACGTCGCCTACGAGCGCCTGGTCACCGGCATCCACAACGAGGACACCATCGAGCAGTACCGGTCGAACGGCCGGCGCCTCGGCCGGCTGCTCTATCAGGGGCGCTGGTTCGACCCGCAGGCCATGATGCTGCGCGAGGCCGCGCAGCGCTGGGTGGCGAAGGCGGTCAGCGGCGAGGTCAGCCTCGAGCTGCGGCGCGGCAACGACTATTCGGTGCTCGACACGAAGAGCCCGAACCTCACCTACCAGCCCGAGCGGCTGACGATGGAGAAGGGCGAGGAGGTGTTCTTCACCCCCGCCGACCGCATCGGCCAGCTGACCATGCGCAACCTCGACATCGCGGACACGCGCGACAAGCTGCGGGTCTACGGCGAGGCGGGGCTGCTCGGGGACGGCTCGGGTATTCCGTTATTGGGCAAGGAAGAAAAACCCAAGAAGCGCTAGCGCTTCTTCACCTTACCGAGCAGCAGGAACTCGAGCAGGGCTTTCTGGGTGTGCAGGCGGTTCTCCGCCTCTTCCCACACCACGCTCTGCTTGCCGTCGATCACCTCGGCGGCGACCTCCTCGCCGCGGTGCGCCGGCAGGCAGTGCATGAAGAGGGCGTCCTTCTTCGCCGCCTTCATCATCTCCGCGTCGACCATCCAGTCCTGGAAGTCGCGCTTGCGCGCCTCGTTCTCCGACTCGAAGCCCATCGAGGTCCACACGTCGGTGGTGACCAGGTGCGCGCCCTTCGCCGCCTGCATCGGATCGGCGAACGCTTCGCAGTATTTGTTCTTTCTGTGAGGTTCGATCTCATAGCCGGGCGGCGTGGAGACGTTCAGCCTGAAGTCGAAGATCTCCGCCGCCTGCAGCCAGGTGTTGCAGACGTTGTTCGAGTCGCCGATCCAGGCCACCGTCTTGCCCTTGATCGCGCCGCGGTGCTCGATGTAGGTGTAGACGTCGGCCAGGATCTGGCACGGGTGGTACTCGTTGGTGAGGCCGTTGATCACCGGCACGCGCGAGTTCGCCGCGAAGCGGTCGATGATGTCCTGCTCGAAGGTGCGCACCATGATCACGTCGCACATGCGCGAGATCACCTGCGCCGCGTCCTCCACCGGCTCGCCGCGGCCGAGTTGCGAGTCGCGCGTGAACAGGTAGATCGCCGCGCCGCCGAGCTGGTGCATGCCGGCCTCGAACGACATGCGCGTGCGCGTCGAGGGCTTCTCGAAGATCATCGCCAGCGTGCGGTCCTCCAGCGGCCAGTAGCGCTGGTATTTCTTGAACTTCGCTTTTATCCATTTTGTGCGCGCGAACACGTACTCGTGCTCGGCGCGCGAGAAATCCTTGAACTGCAGGAAGTGCCGCAGCTTCATGATCGCCTAGGCGGCGACGCGCTTGTCGACGAACGCCTTGACCAGCGGCACCAGGCGCTCGACCACCTGGCGTCCCTCCGCTTCGCTCATGACGAGCGGCGGCAGCAGGCGGATGACGTTGTCGGCGGTGACGTTGATCACCAGGCCGGCGTCGAGCGCGAGCTTCACCAGGTCGCCGCAGGGCTCCTTCAGCTCGACGCCGATCATCAACCCCATGCCGCGGATTTCCGCAACGAGATTTCCTAGATGACTTTTCAATGAATGAATCATTGCCTCGCCCACGCGCGAGGCGTTGTCGATCAGCTTCTCCTCCTTCACCGCGTCGATGGTGGCGACGAGCGCCGTCATGGCGAGCGGGTTGCCGCCGAAGGTGGAGCCGTGGTTGCCGGGCTTGAACACGCCCTTCGCCTTGTTGCCGACCACGCAGGCGCCGACCGGGACGCCCGAAGCGAGCCCCTTGGCGAGCGCCACCACGTCGGGCTGCAAGCCGGCGTGCTGGTAGACGAACCACTTGCCGGTGCGGCCGAGGCCGCACTGCACCTCGTCGGAGATGAACAGCCAGCCGCTGTCGTCGCAGATCTTCTTCAGTCCGCGCAGGTACTCCAGGCGCGACACGTTGATGCCGCCCTCGCCCTGGATCGGCTCGATCATCACCGCGGCGATGCTGCGGTTGCGCTCCGCGATCTGGCGCACGGCGTCGAGGTCGTTCAGCGGCACCCGCACGAAGCCCTGCACCAGCGGCTCGAAGCCGGCCTGCACCTTGCGGCTGCCGGTGGCCGACAGGGTGGCGAGCGAGCGGCCGTGGAAGGCCTTCTCCATGACGATGATCGCCGGCTCGGCGATGCCCTTGTCGTGGCCGTACTTGCGCGCCACCTTGATCGAGGCCTCGGTCGCCTCGAGGCCGGAATTGCAGAAGAACACCTCGTCCAGGCCGGTGATCTCCGCCACCCGGTCGGCGGCGGCCTCCTGGTCGGGGATGCGCCACAGGTTGGAGGTGTGGATCACGCCGCTCTGGATTCTCTTCTGCAGCGCGGCGGTGAGCTTCGGATGGGCGTAGCCGAGCGTATTCACCGCGATGCCGGCGAGCGCATCGAGGTACTTCTTGCCGGCCTCGTCCCACAGCCAGACGCCTTCGCCGCGCACGAACGCCACCGGCTGGCGGGCGTAGGTGTTCATGACGTGGCTCATGGCGCTCTCCCTGAAATGACAAACGGCGGCACAGGCCGCCGTTTTGCAAATCCTATCAGGGGTTCGCAGCCTAGGGAAGCTGCCGCAGGGACTTTTCCTCCGCCGGCTTGAGCACGCGGATGCAGGGCACGTAGCCCTCGTGCACGATGCCGTGCATCTCCATGCGCTTGTGGGAGTGCAGCAGCTCGCCCAGATACGCCACGATCTGTGCGGTGATCGCCTGGCCCGGCACCAGCACCGGGATGCCGGGCGGGTAGGGCACGATCTGGTCGGCGCAGACGCGCCCGACCAGCCTGCGGTTGACGCGCTCGCGGTCGTCGAACACCGGCACCAGCTCGCCGCCGCAGTAGTACGCGTCCCTCGGCAGGTAGATCAGCTTGGTGAAGGCCGGAATCTCGGGGGTCTGCACCAGGCGGCGCGGCTGGTGGCCTTCGCGCGCGATGCGCATCAGCGCGTCGTACAGCCGCGACACCTTCGAGCGGGTGGTGCCGATGGTGAGCAGCAGGGTGAGCGTGTTGAAGGTCGATTTCTCGGTCTGGATGTTGTAGCGCTCGAACAGCACCTTCTGCAGGTCGTCGACGGTGTAGCCGCAGCCCGAGACGTCGATCGTCACCTTGGTCGGATCGAGGCGGATGCCGTCGTGCCGCACCTTCTCGGGCAGCAGATCCTCCAGCTCGAGCACGCGGAACACCTTGGTCGAGTTGATCAGCTTGCGGATCTCCTTCGCCAGCTCGAGGGTGCGCGAGAGCAGCTTGAAGCCCTCCATCACCGCCTGCTTGCGGCCGACGTCGAGGCTTGCGATCAGCCCGTACTGCGGGCTGGTGGAGGTGTGCATGTTGAAGTTCTCGCGGAACAGGTGCTCGCGGAAGCCCGGGTCGTTGACGTGGATCATCGAGGCCTGCGAGAACGCCGACAGCACCTTGTGCGTCGACTGCGTGGCGTAGTCGGCGCCGGCCTC
>DASUZH010000462.1:0-3801 GCA_036376975.1 Burkholderiales bacterium
GGCGGGGCGGTGGAGGCGAAGCCGCTGGCCTCGGTCGACGACGCCTTCCGCAGCGCAGAGTCGGGCGCGACGCAGTTCACCGTGGTACCGGTGGAGAACTCGACCGACGGCGTGGTCGGCCGCACCCTCGACCTGCTGACGCAGACGCCGCTGCGCATCTGCGGTGAAGTGGAATTGCGGGTTCAACAAAACCTTCTTTCGAAGGAAAAAGCGCTAAAGGGAATAAAGCGCGTGTATTCGCACTCGCAATCCCTCGCGCAATGCAACGGCTGGCTGGGCAAGAACCTGCCGAAGGCGGCGCGCATCCCGGTCGCCTCCAACGCCGAGGCCGCGCAGCGCGCGGCGAAGGAGAAGGGCGCCGCCGCCATCGCCGGGCTGCTGGCGGGCGAGCGCTACAAGCTGAACGCGCTGGCGAAGTCGATCGAGGACTCGCCCGACAACACCACGCGCTTCCTGGTGCTCGGGCAGGTCGACCCGGCGCCGACCGGCCGCGACCGCACCTCGCTGGTGATGTCGGCGGAGAACAAGCCCGGCGCGGTGCACGGCCTGCTGACGCCGCTCGCCGAGCACAAGGTGAGCATGACCCGCATCGAGTCGCGCCCGCTGCGCACGCGCGCTTCGCTGTGGGAGTACTTCTTCTTCATCGACGTCGAAGGCCACCAGAAGGACGCGGCGGTGGCGCGCGCGCTGGAAGGGCTGCGCCAGAAGGCGCCGTTCTTCAAGATCCTCGGCTCCTATCCGGTGGCGGTGTCCTGAAACCATGCTGATCGACCTCTGCGAGCTGTCGCCGTCCTACATCCGCTCCATCGCGCCCTACCAGCCCGGCAAGCCGATTTCCGAGCTGGCGCGCGAGATGGGGCTGGAGGAGGCCGGCATCGTCAAGCTGGCCTCGAACGAGAACCCGCGCGGCATCGGCCCCCGCACGCGCGCCGCGATCGAGGCGGCGATCGGCGAGCTGTCCCGCTACCCCGACGGCAACGGCTTCGAGCTGAAGCAGGCGCTGTCCAAGCGCTACGGCGTCGACGCGGCGTCGATCGTGCTAGGCAACGGCTCGAACGACGTGCTCGAGCTGGTGGCGCTCGCCTTCCTCGGGCCGGGCCGCGCCGCGGTCTACTCGCAGCACTGCTTCGCGGTCTACCCGCTCGCCACCCAGGCGCGCGGCGCGCGCGCCATCGTGGTGCGGGCGAAGAGCTTCGGCCACGACCTCGAGGCGATGGCGAAGGCGGTCGACGACGAGACCTACGTCGCCTGGATCGCCAACCCGAACAACCCGACCGGCACGTTCGTGACAAGCGAGGAGATGGAAGCGTTCCTGCGCCGGGTGCCCGAGCGCGTGCTGGTGGTGCTCGACGAGGCCTACAACGAGTACCTGCCGCACGAGCTGAAGGCGGACAGCGCGCGCTGGCTGAAGCGCCACCCGAACCTGGTCATCACGCGCACCTTCTCCAAGGCCTACGGGCTGGCGGGGCTGCGCGTCGGCTACGCGCTCGCCCATCCGTCGGTGGCCGACGTGATGAACCGCGTGCGCCAGCCGTTCAACGTCAACAGCCTGGCGCTCACCGCGGCGGTGGCGGCGCTCGACGACATGGAGTTCGTCGCGCGCAGCTACGCCGACAACCTGCAGGGCATGCGCCAGATCGAGGAAGGCGCGCGCCGCCTCGGCCTCGACTACATCCCTTCGCACGGCAACTTCATCACCGTGCGGGTAGGCAAGGCGCAGGAGATCTTCAAGCGCCTGCTGCGCAAGGGCGTCATCGTGCGGCCGGTCGGCGGCCCCTACGAGCTGCCCGAGCACCTGCGGGTGACCATCGGCACCGCGCAGGAGAACGACCGCTTCCTCGCCGCGCTCGCCTCGAGCCTGAAGGACTGATGCTGTTCGAGCGCGTGGCGGTCATCGGCGTCGGCCTGATCGGCGGCTCGTTCGCGCTCGCCCTCAAGCACGCGAAGGCCTGCGGCCACGTCATCGGCGTCGGGCGCAACCCGCTCAACCTGCGCGTCGCGCTGGAGCGCGGCGTGATCGACTCGGTGCAGGGCGATCCGGCGCGCGCCGCCGAGTCGGCGGACCTGGTGCTGGTGGCGGCGCCGGTCGGGCAGTTTCCGAAGCTGTTCGCCGCCGTGGCGGGCGCCCTCAGGGCCGACGCGGTCCTCACCGACGCCGGCAGCACCAAGCGCGACGTGGTGGCGGCCGCGCGCAAGGCGCTGAAGAAGAAAATCGGCCAGTTCGTGCCGGCGCACCCGATCGCCGGCGCGGAGAAGAGCGGCGCCGCCGCGGCGAACGCCGAGCTGTTCCGCGGCCGCCGCGTGGTGATCACGCCGCTGAAGGAGAACGCCGCCGCGGCGGTGGAGAAGGTCAACCAGGCCTGGTCGACCTGCGGCGCGCGCACCAGCCAGATGAGCCCCGAGCAGCACGACGCGCTGTTCGCCGCGGTCAGCCACCTGCCGCATTTCCTCGCCTACGCGCTGGTGCACGAGTTCAACGGCCGCAAGAACGCCACCGAGCTGTTCTCCTTCGCCGCCGGCGGCTTCCGCGACTTCACGCGCATCGCCTCCAGCCACCCCGAGATGTGGCGCGACATCTGCGTCGCCAACGCCGACCGGCTGGGCGACGAGGTGGGCCGCTACGCGAAGAAGCTCGCCGCCATGAAGAAGCTGCTGGCGAAGCGCGACGGCAAGGCGCTCGAGAAGCTGTTCGACGAGGCGCGCGACGCGCGCGAGAGCTGGCTGCAGAAGACCTGGGCCGGACGCAAGCCCGGCGCATAGATGGAAACGAAGCACTCCCTGCGCCTTCCGGCCGCACGCGGCGCGAAGGGCGCGGTGCGGCTGCCCGGCTCGAAGAGCATCTCCAACCGAGTGCTCCTGCTGGCGGCCCTGGCGCAGGGGGAGACCGAGATCGGCGGCCTGCT
Organism: Burkholderiales bacterium; assembly: GCA_036376975.1. Taxonomy (GTDB): domain Bacteria; phylum Pseudomonadota; class Gammaproteobacteria; order Burkholderiales; family SG8-39; genus SCGC-AG-212-J23. The sequence goes on from DASUZH010000462.1 coordinate 2,904, forward strand.
CGACGCCGACGACACCAAGGTCATGCGTGAAGCTCTTTCACGTCTTGGAATTGGATTTGAAAAAGAAAAAATCAAAGGGGCGGGCGGAGCGTTCCCGGTACGGAAAGCCGACTTGTTTCTGGGCAACGCCGGCACCGCATTCCGCCCGCTGACCGCCGCGCTCGCGTTCTGCAATGGCGAGTACCGCCTCTACGGCGTGCCGCGCATGCACGAGCGTCCTATCGGCGACCTGGTCGACGGCTTGCGCGCGATCGGCGCGCGCGTCGACTACGAGGCGCTGGAGGGGTTTCCGCCGCTGAACATCCACCCGGGGAAAATCTCCCTCGACAAGGGCGTGAAGGTGCGCGGCGACGTGTCCTCGCAGTTCCTCACCGCGCTGCTGATGGCGCTGCCGCTGTCGGGCAAGGGCGCGCGAGTCGAGGTGCAGGGCGAGCTGATCTCCAAGCCCTACGTCGAGATCACGCTCAACATCATGCGCCGCTTCGGGATCGAGGTGTCGCGCACCGGCTGGCGCTATTTCCACGTCGCCGCCCATCCCTACTACCAGTCTCCCGGCAAGGTGGTGGTGGAAGGCGACGCGTCCTCCGCTTCGTACTTCCTCGCCGCCGGCGCGATCGGCGGCGGGCCGGTGCGCGTCGAAGGCGTCGGCCGCGACAGCATCCAGGGCGACGTCCGCTTCACCGAGGTTCTGGAACGGATGGGCGCCAGGGTTTCCTTCGGCGAGGGGTTCATTGAAGCGTCCGGAGGACAACCGTTGAGGGCAATCGATCTTGATATGAATCACATTCCGGATGCGGCCATGACGGCTGCAGTGATGGCGCTTTTCGCCGACGGCCCCAGCACCTTGCGCAACATCGCGAGCTGGCGGGTGAAGGAGACCGACCGCATCGCGGCGATG
>DASUZH010000463.1:0-5653 GCA_036376975.1 Burkholderiales bacterium
GCGGCGACCATGTCGGGCGAGGTGGCGGCCATGTTCGCCGGCACCTCCACCGCGCCGCAGATCAAGGCCGGGCGGCTGCGCGCCCTCGCCACCTCCGGCGCGCAGCGCTCCACCGCGTTCCCGGATCTGCCGACCATCGGCGAGTCCTACCCCGGCTTCGAGAACTCGATCTGGCTCGGCCTGTTCGGCCCCGCGGGACTGCCCGACGAAATCCTGTCGAGACTGAGAGCAGAGCTCACGAAAACCCTTCAATCGAAGGAAACAAGAGACCGGCTGCACGACGCCGGCGGGCTCGAGCCGTTCGTTACCGCGCCGGCGGAATTCGCGGCGCTCATCCGCCGCGACCACGAGCGCTACGGCAAGCTGATCCGCGAGCTCGGCATCAAGGCCGACTAGATCTTCGCGCGCTGCAGCGTCTCCGGCGCGAACAGCTCCTCGACCTGCAGGCGGCGGGCACACACGCCCTGCTCGTGCGCGTACTGCAGGAAGGCCTCGAGCGTCGGCCGGTTGGGCTCGATGCCGTAGGGCCAGAAGTCCGCGCCGGCGACCTCGCGCCAGCGGCGCGCATGGTCCGCCACCCACGGCACCGGGGTGCTCGAGGCGCCGATCTCGGCTGCGCGCGCGACGCCCCGATCCTTCGCCTCTTCCAGCGCCTGCATCAGGTTCATCGCCGCCCAGCGGTCGCGCTGGTACACGTCGCGACGCAGCACCACCACGTGCATGATCGGAAAGATGCGGGTTTTCCTGAAGTACGCCAGTTCCTGCGCCGGGTAGTCCGGGAACAGCCGTTCGCCACCCGGGTCGCGCGCCGAGATGACGGCGTCCAGATCGCCTTTTGCAAGCATGTCGGCCAGGGAGCGATCGGGCGCCGGCGTCACCCGCAGCCCCGCCGGCAAGTGCAGCTTCACCTTCTCGATGCGCCCGGGCTCGCGCACGCCCGCCTGCGTCCAGGCGATGCTCCTCAGGTCGACGCCGTACTCGTGCGCCAGCATGCCGCGCACGTAGATTGTCGCGGTCTGCGCCCATTCCGGCACGCCGACCCGCCTGCCCTCGAGGTCCTTCGGCGCGCCGATGCCCGCGCCCTTGCGCACGTAGATGGCCGAATGCCGGAAAACGCGCGAAACGAACACCGGCAGCGCGATGATCTGCGGCTCGGGGTCGGCCATCAGCGCCGCCACCTTGCCGAACGACATCTCGGCCGCGTCCCATTCGCGAAAGCGCGTGAAGCGATAGAAGATCTCCTCGATCGGCAGGGTGATCTGGTTCAGGGCGATGCCGCGCGGCCGCAGGTCGCGCACGTGGTCGTATGCGCCGGTCGCGAGTGTCAGAGGAAGCGTTGCCATGAGGTAATATTGTCGCAGGCAATGCTGAACATCCGTCTACCCGACGGCTCGTCGAAGTCGTTTCCCGGACCGGTGACCGTAGCCGAAATCGCGCAGGCGATCGGCCCGGGGCTCGCGCGCGCCGCGCTGGCCGGCAAGGTGAACGGCAAGCTGGTCGACACCAGCTACCGGGTCGAGTCCGACGCCGAGCTGGCGATCGTCACGCCCAAGAGCGCCGAGGGCCTCGACATCCTGCGGCACTCGACTTCGCACCTGATGGCGCAGGCGGTGCAGGAGCTGTTCCCCGGCGCGCAGGTCACCATCGGCCCGGTGATCGAGAACGGCTTCTACTACGATTTCTCCTACAAGCGGCCGTTCACGCCGGAAGACCTCGTCGCGATCGAGAAGCGGATGCACGAGATCGCTTCTAAGAATCTAGAAGTAAAAAGAAAAATCATGGGCCGAGACGAAGCGGTTCAATATTTCTTGAGTATCGGGGAAAAGTACAAAGCCGAGATCATCAGCGCGATCCCGTCGAACGAGCCGATCTCGCTCTACGGCCAGGGCAACTGGATCGACCTGTGCCGCGGGCCGCACGTGCCCTCGACAGGCAAGCTGAAAGTCTTCAAGGTGATGCGCGTCGCCGGGGCCTACTGGCGCGGCGACTCGAAGAACGAGATGCTCCAGCGCATCTACGGCACGGCCTGGGCGACGCAGGAGGAGCAGGACGCCTACCTGAAGATGCTCGAGGAAGCCGAGAAGCGCGACCACCGCAACCTCGGCACGCAGCTCGACCTGTTCCACATGCAGCAGGAGGCGCCGGGGCTGGTGTTCTGGCATCCCAAGGGCTGGACGCTCTGGCAGCAGGTCGAGCAGTACATGCGCCGCGTCTATCGCGACAACGGCTACCAGGAAGTGCGGGCGCCGCAGATCCTCGACCGCAGCCTGTGGGAGAAGACCGGCCACTGGGAAAACTACCGCGACAACATGTTCACCACCTCGTCGGAGAACCGCGACTACGCGGTCAAGCCGATGAACTGCCCCGGCCACGTGCAGATCTACAACAAGGGCGTGCGCAGCTACCGCGACCTGCCGCTGCGCTACGGCGAGTTCGGCGCCTGCCACCGCAACGAGCCCTCGGGCGCGCTGCACGGCCTGATGCGCGTGCGCGGCTTCACGCAGGACGACGGCCACATTTTCTGCACCGAGGAGCACATCCAGTCCGAATGCTCCGCGTTCACCACGCTGCTGCAGAAGGTCTACCGGGATTTCGGCTTTGCCGAGATCGTCTACAAGGTCGCCACCCGGCCGGCCAAGCGCATCGGCGACGATGCGCAGTGGGACAAGGCGGAGAAGGCGTTGATGGAGTCGCTGCGCGCATCCGGCGTCGAATACGCCGTGTCGCCCGGCGACGGCGCGTTCTACGGCCCGAAGATCGAGTACTCGCTGAAGGACGGCATCGGCCGCGTCTGGCAGTGCGGCACCATGCAGGTCGATTTCTTCATGCCCGAGCGCCTCGGCGCGGAGTACGTCGGCGACGACAACGCGCGCCACACGCCGGTGATGCTCCACCGCGCCATCGTCGGCTCGATGGAGCGCTTCCTCGGCATCCTGATCGAGCACCACGCCGGCGCGTTCCCGCTTTGGCTGGCGCCGATCCAGATGGCGGTGCTCAGCATCACCGAGCGACAGGCGGACTATGCGCGCTCGGTGACGGAAAAGCTTCTAAAACAGGGCTTTAGGGCGATTTCGGATTTGCGAAACGAGAAAATTTCCTATAAGATTCGGGAACATAGCTTGCAAAAGCTGCCCTACCAACTGGTGGTAGGCGACAAGGAAATGCAAGCTGGAACGGTGGCCGTGCGCACGCGCGGCGGCGAGGACCTCGGGGCGATGAGCCTGGAGGCCTTCACCGCCCGCCTCCTGAGCGAGGCGAAAGCGCAGTAGCACGGCCAATTTTTTCAACGGTTAGAGGAGCTTTTCACTCATCGCACTCGAGAGATCGCAGCGCATCAACCGGGAAATCACCGCCCCGGAGGTGCGTCTAGTAGCGGAAAACGGTGACCAGCTCGGCATCAAGTCGACGGTCGAGGCCCTGCGCCTCGCCGAGGAGCAGAACGTGGACCTGGTGGAGATCGCGCCGCTCGCGAACCCGCCGGTCTGCAAGCTGATGGACTACGGCAAGTTCCGCTACCGCGAGCAGAAGAAGGCGCACGAGGCCAAGCTCAAGCAGAAGCAGATCCAGGTCAAGGAGATCAAGTTCCGCCCCGGCACCGACGAGGGCGACTACAAGATCAAGCTCGGCAAGCTGATCGAGTTCCTCGACGAGGGCGACAAGGCGAAGGTAACGCTGCGCTTCCGCGGCCGCGAGATGGCGCACAAGGAGTTCGGCGAGCGGCTGCTGGAGAGGGTACGCAAGGATCTGGACGCGGTCGGGCTGGTCGAGCAGTTCCCCCGGCTGGAAGGCAGGCAGATGGTGATGGTGCTGGCGCCCAAGAAGAAGGGCACGCCGCCGTCCACCAAGCCCAAGGTTGCGAAGGACAAGCCGGAGAAGCCGAAACCTTCTCCGACGAAAGCTGAAGCAAAACCGGCGTAAGCCGGGGTTAAACAAGTGATGGCCGTGGCATTTTGAAGCGTCCCCGCGTACGCGGGGACCGCCCGGCGTCATACGAGAAGAGAAGGGAACAGCAATGCCCAAGATGAAATCCAAGCGGGGCGCGGCGAAGCGTTTCCGCGTCCGCGGCAGCGGCAGCATCAAGCGCGGCGGCGCGTTCAAGCGCCACATCCTGACCAAGAAGAGCACCAAGACGAAGCGCCAGCTGCGCCGGAAGAGCGCCGTGCACAGCACCAACACGGCCGCGATCCGCTCGATGCTGCCGTACTCGTCCTAGGAGCGCGCCATGCCAAGAGTCAAGCGTGGAGTCACGGCGCGCGCGCGCCACAAGAAGGTCCTGGCCCAGGCGAAGGGGTTCCGCGGCCGCCGCGGCAACGTCTATCGCATAGCCAAGCAGGCGGTGATGAAGGCGGGGCAGTATGCCTACCGCGACCGCCGGGCGAAGAAGCGCACCATGCGCGCGCTGTGGATCGCGCGCATCAACGCCGCGGTGCGCGAGCTGGGGATGAGCTACAGCTCGTTCATGGCCGGCCTGAAGCGGGCGAACATCGAGATCGACCGCAAGGTGCTCGCCGACCTCGCGGTGCAGGACAAGGCCGCGTTCGCCAAGATCGCCGGCCAGGTCAAAGCCAGCCTCGCGCACTAAGCAGCCGTTGGACGACCTGGACCGCATCGTCGAGCGAGCGCTCGCCGACTTTGCGTCGGCGGCCGATCCGGCCGCGCTCGAGAACGCGAAAGCTCGCTACCTCGGAAAAGGTGGCGAGCTTTCCGTGTTCCAATCGACTCTCAAGTCTCTTCCTCCGGAAGGGCGCAGGGAGTTCGGCGCCAAGTTCAACGCCGCCAAGACCCGCATAGAAACCGCGCTGGAAGGGCGGCGCGCGGAGCTGGCCGACAGCAAGCTCGCTTCGCGCCTGGGCGAGGAGGCGCTCGACGCCACGCTGCCCGGCCGCCGCGCCGCGCGCGGCAGCGTGCATCCGGTGATCCGCACCTGGCAGCGCATCGAGGCGATCTGGCGCTCGATCGGCTTCGACGTCGCCGACGGCCCGGAAATAGAAACCGACTGGTACAACTTCACCGCGCTGAACAATCCCGAGAACCACCCGGCGCGCTCGATGCAGGACACGTTCTACGTCGACCTGAAGGACAAGGACGGCCTGCCGCTGCTGCTGCGCACGCATACCAGCCCCATGCAGGTGCGCTACGCGAAGATGCACCAGCCTCCGATCAAGGTGATCGCGCCGGGCCGCACCTACCGCGTCGACTCCGACGCCACGCACTCGCCGATGTTCCACCAGGTCGAGGGCCTGTGGATCGACCAGGACATCAGCTTCGCCGACCTGAAGGGCGTCTACACCGACTTCCTGCGCCGCTTCTTCGAGATCGACGACCTCGAGGTGCGCTTCCGGCCGTCGTTCTTCCCGTTCACCGAGCCGTCGGCCGAGATCGACATGAAATTGAAGGGCCGCTGGCTGGAGATCTCCGGCTCGGGCCAGGTGCACCCGCAGGTGGTGCGCAACTTCGGCCTCGACCCGGAGAAGTACATCGGCTTTGCCTTCGGCTCCGGCCTCGAGCGCCTCACCATGCTGCGTTACGGGGTCGACGACCTGCGCCTGTTCTTCGACGGCGACCTGCGCTTCCTCGAGCAATTCTCGTGAACATCTCCGAGAACTGGCTGCGCACGTTCTGCAACCCGCCGCTGTCCGGGCGCGAGCTCGCC
>DASUZH010000464.1:0-25666 GCA_036376975.1 Burkholderiales bacterium
CGCATTGAAGTGGCGCGCGACGGCTTTCGCCGCGCGGTGGACGAGTTCCGCGCCGCCGGCGGCAAGGGCCTCAACGTCACGCTGCCGTTCAAGCACGAAGCCTTCCAGTATTGCGGCCGCGCGACCGAGCGGGCGCGGATAGCCGAGGTGGTGAACACCCTCGCGTTCCAGGAGCCGGTGTTCGGCGACAACACCGACGGCATCGGCCTGGTGCGCGACCTCGAGCGCAACCTGCATTTCGACCTGCGCAGCGGCCGCGCCCTGCTGATGGGGGCGGGCGGCGCCGCGTACGGCGTGGTCGGCGCCTTGCGCGAGGCCGGGGTGGCGCAGCTGGTGATCGTGAACCGCACGGTGGAGAAGGCCAAGGCGCTCGCCGCGCGCTATCCGCACACGCGCGGCTGCGGCTACGAGGACCTCGGCGAGGAGGCGTTCGGCCTGGTCATCAACGCCACTTCGGCGAGCCTGCTCGACGCCGCGCCGCCGCTGCCGGCGTCGGCGTTCGGCCGCTCCGCGCTGGCCTACGACATGGTCTACGGCCGCGAGACGCCGTTCCTCGCCGCGGCGCGCGCCGCCGGGGCGCGCGCGGCCGACGGCCTCGGCATGCTGGTCGAGCAGGCGGCCGAGTCGTTCTTCGTCTGGCGCGGCGTGCGCCCCGATACCGCGCCGGTGCTGCGCAAGCTGCGTGGCGGCTAGGCGAGGCGGTGCGTGGCGCGTGCTGGTCGCCCTGTGGAAGGGCTTCTGCTACACCCTCGGCGCGCTGGTCCTCGCCTTCGTGCTGGCGCAGCTCTGGTTCTTCGGCAACATCGTGTACCTCGACTACAACAATCCGGCCTCGACCGCGTTCATGGACGGCCGGCTCGAAACGCTGCGCGCGAAGAACCCGAAGGCGACGCTGCGCCACCAGTGGGTGTCGTATGAGCGGATCTCGCCGCAGCTGAAGCGCGCCGTGGTGGTGGCCGAGGACGCGAAATTCCTCGACCACGAGGGCTTCGACTGGGAAGCGATCCAGAAGGCGATGACCAAGAACGAGCAGCGCAAGAGGGTGGTGGCCGGCGCGTCCACCATCAGCCAGCAGCTGGCGAAGAACCTGTTTCTGTCGGGCGAGCGCTCGTGGCTGCGCAAGGGGCAGGAGGCGATCATCACCTGGATGATGGAGCGCACCCTCAGCAAGCGGCGCATCCTCGAGCTGTACCTCAACGTCGCCGAGTGGGGCGAGGGCGTGTTCGGCGCGGAAGCGGCCGCGCGCTACCACTTCGGCACGACCGCCGCCGCGCTCGGTCCCGAGCAGTCGGCTTACCTTGCGGCGGTGCTCCCCAGCCCGCGCCGCTACGAGCGCGGCCGCGTCACGCCCTACATCGCCGGCCGCGTCGACACCATCCTGTCGCGCATGGGCTCGGCGCAGGTCCCCTGACATGGCCGCAGTCCAATCGCGGCTGGAAGCCGAGGACCTGCAGCAGAACCTGCGCGAGGTGCAGGAGCTGGTGCGGGTAGCGAACACCCCCGCGCTGCGCGCGAAGCTCGACGGCCTGCACCCGGCCGACATCGCGCACATCCTGGAGGCGCTGCCGCCGGAGGAGCGGCTGGTGGTGTGGAATCTGGTCAAGGCCGACCGCGACGGCGAGATCCTGGTCGAGGTGTCCGAGGCGGTGCGCGAGTCGCTCATCGCCACCATGGACAAGAGCGAGCTGGTCGCCGCCGCGGAGACGCTGGAAGCCGACCAGCTGGCGGACATCGCCGGCGACCTGCCGCCGGCGGTGGTCGAGGAGGTGGTGCGCTCGCTCTCGGCCGAGGAGCGCGGCCAGCTGCGCGCGGCGCTGTCGTTCCCGGAAGGCTCGGTCGGGGCGCTGATGGACTTCGAGCACGTCACGGTGCGCGACGACGTCACGCTCGAGGCGGTGACGCGCTACCTGCGCCGCTTCGACGAGCTGCCCAGCCACACCGATCAGCTGTTCGTGGTCGACCGCGCCGAGACGCTCAAGGGCACGCTGCCGCTCGCGCGCCTGATCGTCACCGACCTCGACCGCGCGGTCGGCCAGGTGCTGGTGGCCGAGAGCGTGCGCTTCCAGCCCGAGGACCGCGCCGAGGACGCCGCCGGCGCCTTCGAGCGCTACGACCTGGTGTCGGCGGCGGTGGTGGACGCGTCCGGCAAGCTGATCGGCCGGCTCACCGTCGATGCGATGGTCGACCACATCCGCCAGCGCAGCGCCCAGTCGCAGCTCGCCGAAGCCGGCCTGTCGCAGGAGGAGGACATCTTCGCTTCGGTGGCCGACAGCTTCCGCAACCGCTGGGCCTGGCTGGCGGTCAACCTGGTGACCGCCTTCATCGCCTCGCGCGTGATCGGCATGTTCGAAGGCTCCATCGCGCAGCTCGTCGCGCTCGCCGCGCTGATGCCGATCGTCGCCGGCATCGGCGGCAACTCGGGCAACCAGACCACCACCATGATCGTGCGTGCGCTCGCCCTCGGGCAGATCGAGGGCACCTACTGGAAGAAGCTGCTCGGCAAGGAGATCGGGGTCGCGCTGCTGAACGGCGCGCTGTGGGGCACGCTGCTCGGCGTCATCGCCTACGTGCTCTACGACAGCGTCGCGCTCGGCGGCGTGATGGCGCTCGCCATGATCCTCAACCTGGTGCTGGCGGCGCTGATGGGCGTCGGCATCCCGTGGCTGCGCGCCCGCTTCGCGCGCGATCCCGCCGCCGGCTCCTCGGTGCTCCTCACCGCCGTCACCGATTCCGGCGGCTTCTTCATCTTCCTCGGCCTGGCTACGCTGTTCCTGGTCTAGCCGGCGAACGCCTCGCGCGCGGCGGAAAAGGTCGCCTCGAGGTCCGCCGTGGCGTGCGCTGCGGAGACGAAACCCGCCTCGTAGGCCGACGGCGCGAGGTAGACGCCGCGCTTCAGCATGGCGTGGAAGAAGCGATTGAAGCGGTCCTTGTCGCACTGCATGACCTCGGCGAAGCTGTTCGGCGGCGCGGCGCGGAAATACACGCCGAACATGCTGCCGATGCATTGGGCCGAGAACGTGACGCCAGCTTTCTTCGCTTCCGCGATCAAGCCATCGACGAGCGAGCGGGTAATGGCCTCGACCTTGTCCTGGAAGCTTTTCACCTCGACGATCTTCAGCGTGGCGAGGCCGGCGGCGACCGCGACCGGGTTGCCGGAGAGCGTGCCGGCCTGGTACACCGGGCCGAGCGGCGCGATCTTCTCCATGATGTCGCGCCGGCCGCCGAAAGCGCCCACCGGCAGGCCGCCGCCGATCACCTTGCCGAGGGTGGTGAGGTCGGGCCGGATGCCGAACTTTTCCTGCGCGCCGCCGCGCGCGACGCGGAAGCCGGTCATCACCTCGTCGAAGATCAGCACCGCGCCGTGGCGCGTGCATTCCTCGCGCAGCGTCTCGAGGAAGCCCGGCGCGGGCAGAACGAGATTCATGTTGCCCGCGACCGGCTCGACGATGACCGCTGCGATGCTGTTGCCGTTTTTCGAGAAGAATTCTTTCAGGCGGGGAATGTCGTTGAAGTCGAGAACGGCGGTGTGCGCGGCGGTCTCGGCGGGCACGCCGGCGGAGCTCGGATTGCCGAAGGTGAGGGCGCCCGAGCCGGCCTTGACCAGCAGCGAGTCGGCGTGGCCGTGGTAGCAGCCCTCGAACTTCACGATCAGGCTGCGGCCGGTGAAGCCGCGCGCGAGGCGCAGCGCGCTCATCGTGGCTTCGGTGCCGGAGGACACCAGGCGCACCAGCTCGAGCGAGGGCACCAGGCGGCGCAGCGTCTCGGCGAGCTCGACCTCGGCCTCGGTCGGCGCGCCGAAAGACAGCGCGCGCGCGGCGGCGTCCTGCACCGCCTTCACCACCGCCGGGTGCGTGTGTCCCGCTACCATCGGACCCCAGGAGGCGACATAGTCGATGTAGCGCCTGCCCTCGGCGTCCCACAGATGGGCGCCCGCCGCGCGCTCGAAGAAGGGCGGCGCGCCGCCGACGGCACGGAAAGCGCGCACCGGCGAATTCACGCCGGCCGGAATGGAGCGCTGGGCGCGCTCGAAGAGCGACTGGTTCTTCATTGGAAGAGCTTCCTATATGCGGCCGCCCGGCGCGCGATGTCGGGCGCGTCGAACAGGTCGGAGATCACCGCCACCATGTCGGCGCCGGCCGCGATGGCCTGCGGCGCATTCTGCAGCGTGATGCCGCCGATTGCACAAACGGGTTTCGAATACCTGTTCCCAAACAAGGACAGCGGGGCCTTCACCGCGCCGGGTTTCGTGGGCGAGGCAAACACGCTGCCGAAAGCGATGTAGTCGGCGCCCGCCGCGACGGCCGTCGTGGCGAGACCGAGCTGGTTGTAGCAGGACGCGCCGAGCAGCTTGCCCTCCATTCGCTTTCGTATCGAAGCAAGATCGCCGTCCTCGCGCCCGAGGTGCACGCCGTCGGCGCCGATCTCGAGCGCGAGCTCGACGTCGTCGTTGACGATGAACGGCACGCCCCTGCGGCGCGCGAGTGAAAGCAGCTCCTTTGCTTCCGCGGCGGATGCCGCGGCCTTCCTGCGGTACTGCAACAGGGCAATGCCGCCGTCGAGCGCCTGCTGCACCTTGGCGGCGATGTCGGCGCCGTCGGGCGTGATGGCGTAGAGGCCGCGCAGCTTCACTGCAGGAACCGCTGCGGAATGAACTGGCCGGCGCCGGGGCGGAAGCCTGCCTCGAGCGCGCGCCAGGTGTAGTGCTGCGCGTCGCCGGCCGCTTCGGGCACCGCGAGGCCGTTGGCGAGCGCCGCGGCGAGCGCGGAAGCAAGCGTGCAGCCCGAGCCGTGGTATTCGCCGGGCAGGCGCCGCCACCGGTCCTCGCGCACCAAACCGCTTGCGTCGTAGAGACGGTTGATCACCTCGGCGGTGGCGTCGTGCGTGCCGGTGACCAGCACGTAGCGGCAGCCGGACTTGAGCATGGCGTCGACGCCGCCGAGGCGCCCGGCCTCGAGGCTGTTCGGCGTCGCCACCGTGGCGAGCGGAAAAATCCTCTCCTTCATGGCGATGACGCTGCCGTCGGTGGACAGCGCGTCGCCGCGTGCCGAGGCGAGCACCGGGTCCACCACCACCGGCACGCGCGGATGCTTGGCGAGGATCTGCGCGATGGCCGACGCGTTGCCGGCCGAGCCGAGCACGCCGAGCTTGAACGCCGCCACGCTCAGGTCGGCGAGCAGGTAGCGCGCCTGGTCGGCGACCCGCGACGGCTCGAGCGGATGAATGCTCTCGACGCCGCTCGTGTCCTGCACCGTGACGGCGGTGAGCACCGACAGCGGATGACAGCCGCGCGCGGCGAGCGTTAGGAGATCGGCCTGCACGCCGGCGCCGCCGGTGGGATCGGAAGCGGCGAAGGCGAGGACCATCGGAGGCGACTTCGCCATGGGTTAATATCCGTCCGATTCTACTTCCCGCTATTCCATGACAGAGAGCCAGGTGCAGTTCAAGACGTGGATGTGCCTGATCTGCGGCTTCATCTACGACGAGGCGGCGGGCGCGCCCGACGAAGGCATCGCGCCCGGCACGCGCTGGGAGGACGTTCCCATCAACTGGACCTGCCCGGAATGCGGCGCCCGCAAGGACGATTTCGAGATGGTGGAGATATAAGAGGAACCGCATCGGATTTCAGGGTTCCAATCCCTTCATGCGCTAGAATGGAGGGTGGCAGCATGTCTTCGATCAACCTGACGCATCACTTCCTGATCGCCATGCCCAACATGGCCGATCCGTACTTTTCGAAGACGCTCACCTATATCTGCGAGCACAACGACCAGGGCGCGCTCGGCCTGGTGGTCAACCGCCCGATCGACATGACCCTGCAGGCGCTGTTCGAGCGCCTGTCGCTCTCGCTGCGCGACGCCGACCTGGTCGACTCGCCGATCTACTTCGGCGGCCCGGTGCAGACCGACCGCGGCTTCGTGCTGCACGAGCCGGCGGGCAGCTGGCAGTCGACGCTGCGCGTGCGCGACGCCATCGGCCTCACCACCTCGAAGGACATCCTCGAGGCGGTCGGCCGCGGCGAGGGCCCCAAGCGCATGCTGGTGACGCTCGGCTACGCCGGCTGGTCGCCGGGGCAGCTCGAGCACGAGCTGTCGCAGAACGCCTGGCTGACGGTCGAGGCGCGCGACGCCATCATCTTCGAGACGCCGGCCGAGGAGCGCCTGCCGGCGGCGATGGAACTGCTCGGCCTCGACTACGCCAGGCTGCAGGACGTGGCGGGACATGCCTGAGCAGGCGCGCAGCCCAAAAACCCACGCTCGCACCGTTCTAGCTTTCGATTTCGGCCTCAAGCGCATCGGCGTCGCCGTCGGCGAGCCGGAGCTGGGCACGGCGCATCCGCTCCCAGCCGTTTCTTCCTTTGAAAAAATCCAACCCTTGATAGCGGAGTGGCAGCCCGCCAGGCTGGTGGTCGGCCTGCCGACGTCGGTGCAAGGAATTCCGCACAAGATGACCAAGCAGGCGGAGGACTTCGCGCGCCGCCTGGAGAAACGCTTCAAGCTGCCGGTGGCGCGCGTCGACGAGCGCTACACGTCGGTGGAAGCGGAGTCGCGCTTGAAGGGTGTAAAGAACAAGGCGGTAGATTCGGTGGCTGCGCAACTCATCCTGGAGCAATACTTTGCAGACGCTGCCTGACGCCGAGAAGCTGTGCGCGCAGCTCGCCGCGGAGCTGAAGCCGCGCATCGGGCCGAACAGCGCGATGGTGGGCCTCTATACCGGCGGCGCCTGGCTCGCCGAGCGCCTGCATCCGATGCTCGGCATGAAGAATCCGCTCGGGCTGATGGACATCGCGTTCTATCGCGACGACTACGCGGCGCGCGGCCTGAAGCACGACCCGAAGCGCACCAAGATCCCGTTCGACGTCAACGGCTGCGAGCTGCTGCTGGTGGACGACGTGCTCTACAGCGGGCGCACGGTGCGCGCGGCGATGAACGAGCTGTTCGATTATGGCCGCCCGGCGAGCATCTCGCTGGTGGTGCTCGCCGACCGCGGCGGCCGCCAGCTGCCGATCTGCCCGCAGTACTGCGGCGCCAAGCTCGACGTCCCCGCCGGCATGCGCCTGCGGCTGAAGCGCGACGACGCCGGCCGGCTCGAGCTGGCGATGGAGAAGCAGGGTGAATAACCCGCAGCTCAACGCCAAGGGCGAGCTGCAGCACCTGCTTTCCATCGAAGGCCTGCCGCGCGAGATCCTGACGCAGATCCTCGACACCGCCGAGTCCTTCGCCGACGTCACCGAGCGGGAGGTGAAGAAGGTGCCGCTGCTGCGCGGCAAGAGCGTGTTCAACCTGTTCTTCGAGCCCTCGACGCGCACCCGCACCACTTTCGAGATCGCGGCCAAGCGGCTGTCGGCCGACGTGATCAACCTCAACATCGCCATCTCGTCGCAGACCAAGGGCGAGTCGCTGCTCGATACGGTCGCCAACCTGTCGGCGATGCAGGCCGACATCTTCGTCGTGCGCCACAACTCCTCGGGCGCGCCGTTCCTCATCGCGCGCCACGTCAAGCCGCACGAGCACGTGATCAACGCCGGCGACGGCCGCCACGCCCATCCGACGCAGGGCCTGCTCGACCTGTTCACCATCCGCCACTACAAGAAGGACTTCACCCGCCTGACGGTGGCGATCGTCGGCGACATCCTGCACTCGCGCGTCGCGCGCTCGCTGATCCACGGCCTCACCACGCTCGGCGTGCCGGAGGTGCGCGTGATCGGCCCGCAGACGCTGCTGCCGACCGGCGTCGAGGCGCTCGGCGTGCGCGTGTTCCACGACATGCGCGAAGGGCTGCGCGGCGCCGACGTGATCGTCATGCTGCGCCTGCAGAACGAGCGCATGGGCGGCGCGCTGCTGCCCTCGGCGCAGGAGTTCAACAAGCACTACGGCCTGTCCGCCGACAAGCTGGCGCTGGCGAAGCCCGACGCCATCGTGATGCACCCCGGGCCGATGAACCGCGGCGTCGAGATCGACTCCGGCGTGGCCGACGGCCCGCACTCGGTGATCCTGCCGCAGGTCACCTTCGGCATCGCCGTGCGCATGGCGGTGATGAGCATCGTCGCAGGCAACTGATGTCACTCCACATCAAGAACGGCAGGGTGGTGGACCCGGCGAGCGGCAAGGACGCGGTCGGGGATGTGTATGTCGCCGACGGAAAGATTTCCGAAAAGTTTTCTAAACCAGAAAGAACCATCGATGCGAAGGGCCTGGTCGTCGCGCCGGGCTTCATCGACCTGTCGGTGCGGCTGCGCGAGCCCGGCCAGGAGTACAAGGCCACGCTCGAGTCCGAGATGGCCGCCGCGGTCGCCGGCGGGGTCACCAGCCTCGCCTGCCCGCCCGACACCGACCCGCCGCTCGACGAGCCGGGCCTGGTCGACATGCTGCGCCGGCGCGCCAAGGCGCTGACGCGCGCCCGCGTCTATCCGGTGGGCGCGCTGACGGTGAAGCTCGAGGGCAAGGGCCTCACGGAAATGGGCCAGCTCGCCGACGCCGGCTGCGTCGCCTTCTCGCAGGCCAACGCGCCGCTCGCCGATACGCAGGTGCTCTGGCGCGCGCTGCAGTACGCGGCCACGTTCGGCTTTCCGGTCTGGCTGCGGCCGGAAGACGTGTGGCTCGCCCAGGGCGGCGTGGCGCACGACGGCGACGTCGCCACGCGGCTCGGCCTGCCCGGCATCCCGTCGTTCGCCGAGACCGTCGCGCTCGGCACCATCCTCGAGCTGGTGCGCGCGACCGGCGCGCGCGTGCACGTGTGCCGGCTGTCGACCGCCGGCGGCGTCGAGCTGGTGCGCCGCGCGAAGGCCGAGCGCCTGCCGGTGACCTGCGACGTCGGCATCCACCACGTGCACCTGTGCGACATGGACCTCGGCTACTTCGACTCGCATTGCCGGCTCGAGCCGCCGCTGCGCAGCCAGCGCGACCGCGACGCGCTCGCGCGCGGCCTCGCCGAAGGCGTCGTCGACTGCGTGTGCTCCGACCATACGCCGGTCGACGATGACGGCAAGCACCTGCCGTTCGCCGAGGCGGAGCCCGGCGCGACCGGGCTCGAGCTGCTGCTGCCGCTCGCGCTGAAATGGGGCGCCGCGCACAAGCTGCCGCTTGCCGCCACGCTCGCGCGCATCACCTCGGAGCCGGCGCGCGTCCTCGGCGTGGCGTCTGGGCGCGTCGCGCCGGGCGCGCACGGCGACCTCGCCATCTTCGACCCGCAGGCGACCGTGCGCATCGCGCCCGACACGCTGAAGAGCCAGGGCAAGAACACGCCGTTCCTCGGCTACGAGCTCGCCGGCCGCGTGCGCTACACCATCGTCGCCGGCAACGTGGTGCATGAGGCTTAGGTTCGTTCTTCCGCTGGCGCTGATTGCGGGGTGCAGTTCCGCCCCGACCCAGCGCCCCGGCGGCTACTACAAGGACGACGGTCCCGGCGCCAACCCGCCGGCCAACCTCGCCTCGATCCCCGATGCCGAGCCGAGGAGCGAGCCGCTGCACAAGTACGCCAATCGCCCGTACGAAGTGTTCGGCAAGAGGTACGTGCCGCTCGCGTCGGCGCAAGGGTTCACGCAGCGCGGCGTGGCGAGCTGGTACGGCAAGAAATTCCACGGCCAGAAGACTTCCAGCGGCGAGACCTACGACATGTACAAGATGACCGCCGCGCATCCGACGCTGCCGATCCCGAGCTATGTGCGCGTCACGCACGCCGGCAACGGCCGCAGCGTGGTGGTGCGGGTGAACGACCGCGGCCCGTTCCACGCCGGGCGGATCATCGACCTGTCGTACGTCGCCGCCTACAAGCTCGGCTACATCGGCGCCGGCAGCGCCCAGGTGACGGTCGAGGCGATCGTGCCGGGCCAGCCGTCGCGCCGCGCAGGCTTATAATTCGCGCCTTTTTTCGGAGCAGGATCTTGCGTTTCCTCCAGCTTTTCCTCCTCGTGTTCTGCGCCGCCGCGCACGCCGCGCCGCCGCAGCCGCCGTCGGTCGCCGGCCGCTCCTGGATCATCGGCGACCTGTCGAGCGGCCAGGTGCTCGCCGCGCAGAAGGCCGACGAGCGCATCGAGCCGGCCTCGCTCACCAAGCTGATGACCGCGTACCTGGTGTTCGCGGCGCTGCGCGACAAGAAGCTCACGCCCGAGCAGCAGGTGCACGTTTCCGAGCGCGCCTGGCGCGCGCCCGGCTCGCGCATGTTCATCCAGCCGCGCCGCCCGGTGACGGTGGACGAGCTGATCCGCGGCATGGTGGTGCAGTCGGGCAACGACGCGTGCATCGCGCTCGCCGAGGCGGTGGCGGGCGACGAGGAAGTGTTCGCGCAGATGATGAACCGCGAGGCGGCGCGCCTGGGCATGAAAGGCAGCAAGTTCATGAACAGCTCCGGCCTGCCCAACGCGCAGCACTACACCACCGCGCAGGACCTCTACCTCCTGGCGAGCGCGCTGATCCGCGACTTTCCCGCCGAGTACGCGCAGTACTACTCGCAGAAGGAATTCCGCTACAACAACATCACCCAGCCCAACCGCAACCGGCTGCTGTGGATCGACCCCAGCGTCGACGGCGTCAAGACCGGCCACACCGAGGCGGCGGGCTACTGCCTGGTCGCCTCCGCGCGCCGCAACGACCGGCGGCTGGTGTCGGTGCTGCTCGGCTCGACTTCGGAGACGGCGCGCGCGCAGGAGTCGCTCAAGCTGCTGAACTGGGGCTACCAGTTCTTCGACAGCGTGCGCCTGTACAAGGGCGGCGAAGCGGTGAAATCGCTCGAGGTGTGGAAGGGCGCGGCGAAGACCGTGCGGGCCGGCCTGAAGAGCGACCTGCTGGTGTCGGTGCCGAAGGGCGAGGCGGAGAAAGTGAAGGCCGAGCTGGTCTCGCAGCAGCCGCTGGTCGCGCCGCTCGCCAAGGACCAGCGCATCGGCGTGCTGCGCGTCAGCTTCGAGGGCAAGCCGGTCGGCGAGTACCCGCTGCTCGCGCTCGACCCGGTGGCGGAAGCGGGTATTCTGGGGCGGGCCTGGGATACACTCAGACTGTGGCTCAAGTAGAAAAGGTGCTGCGATGAGCAAGGTTTTCCTGAACGGCCGTCTGCTCGCGGTGGAAGACGCGAAGGTCTCGGTGCTCGACCGCGGCTTCATCTTCGGCGACGGCGTCTACGAGCTGGTGCCGGTGTATTCGCGCGTGCCGTTCCGCCTCGAGGAGCACCTGGCGCGCCTCGAGCGCAGCCTCGGCGAGACGAAGATCCGCAATCCCTATTCGCGCGCGCAGTGGCGCGACCACGTGCATTCCCTGATCGACGCGCAGCCGTTCGAGGACCAGGGCGTCTACTTCCAGGTGACGCGCGGCGCCGCGAAGCGCGACCACGCGTTTCCCAAGGGCGTCGAGCCCACGGTATTCATGATGTCCAACCCGCTGGTGAATCCGCCGCAGGCGCAGGTCGAGCGCGGCGGCGCGGCGGTGAGCGCGCCCGACAACCGCTGGCTGCGCTGCGACATCAAGTCGATCTCCCTCATCGGCAACGTGCTGCTGCGCCAGCTTTCGGCCGAGGCGGAAGCGGCCGAAACCATCCTGTTCCGCGACGGCAAGCTGACCGAGGCGTCCGCCTCGAACGTGTTCATCGTCAAGCGCGGCGTGATCGTCTCGCCGCCGAAATCCAGCCTGATCCTGCCGGGCATCACCTACGACGTGATCGCCGAGCTGGCGCAGGCGAACGGCCTGCCGATGGAATTCCGCGACGTCGGCGAAGCCGAAGTGCGCGGCGCCGACGAGCTCTGGGTGAGCTCCTCGTCGAAGGAGGTGTTTCCCATCGTCAGCCTGGACGGCCGTGCGGTCGGAGACGGCAAGCCCGGGCCCGTGTTCCGCCGCATGTACCAGCTTTACCAGGACTTCAAGCAGAAGGTGATGCGCGCAGGCAAGCGAGAGGCGATCTCTGCCTGAGTCAGAGTCGCCGTTAGCTTTTCCCTGCGACTTTCCGATCAAGATCATGGGCAGGAAAGAGCGGGGCTTCGCGCAGAACATGACCGACATCGTGCTCAAGCACGCGCCCGACTTCGACGTCGCCAGCGTCGAGATGCGGCCCAGCCGGCAGGGCAAGTACCTGAGCATCACCTGCGTGGTGCGCGCGGTGTCGCGCGAGCAGCTCGACGCGCTGTACAAGGAGCTCTGCGACCATCCTTCCGTGGTGATGGTGCTGTGAGCGCGGTGCTCGAAAAGATCGCGATCAGGAAGCTCGGTACGATCGAGTACGGTGCGGCCCTGCGGGCCATGCGGGCGTTTACTGTTGAAAGGAAGCAATCGACGCCGGACGAGCTCTGGCTGGTCGAGCACCCGCCGGTCTACACGCTAGGACAGGGCGCCAAAGACGTTGCAGTAAGCAACGGCATACCGGTAGTGAGGTCGGATCGTGGCGGCGAGATCACCTACCACGGTCCCGGCCAGATCGTCCTCTACGCGCTGGTCGACCTCGCGCGCCGCGGCATCAAGGTGAAGCAGTTCGTCGCGCTGCTCGAGCAGTCGGTCATCGACCTCATCGGCGCGCGCGCCGAGCGCAGGGCAGGCGCGCCCGGCGTCTATGTCGGCGGCGCAAAGGTCGCGGCGCTCGGCATCCGCGTCACGCGCGGCCGCAGCTACCACGGCCTCGCGATCAATGTAGACATGGACCTATCGCCCTTTGCCGCGATCGATCCTTGCGGCTTTCCCGGGCTTGCCGTGACCCAGCTGAAGGATCTCGGCCTGCCGGTTTCCAACGTGGGGAATCGGCTGGCGGACAACCTGATGCGGAACATCGAGCATGCGTGAAGCCGGCGTAAAGGAGAAGGGCGCCAGGAAGACGATCCGCATCGTCCCGCAGGCGACGACCCTGCCGAAGCCGCCGTGGATCCGGGTGCGCGCCGCCAGCCCGAACTCGCGCTTCGGCGAGATCAAGCGCATCCTGCGCGAGCAGAAGCTGCACACGGTGTGCGAAGAGGCCTCCTGCCCGAACATCGCCGAGTGCTTCGGCAAGGGCACCGCGACCTTCATGATCCTCGGCGACATCTGCACCCGCCGCTGCCCGTTCTGCGACGTCGCCCACGGCCGGCCGCTCGCCCCCGACGCCGAGGAGCCGCGCCATCTCGCCGAGACGATCGCAGCGCTGAAGCTGAAGTACGTGGTCGTCACCAGCGTCGACCGCGACGACCTGAAGGACGGCGGCGCCGCCCACTTCGTCGCCTGCATCTCGGAAATTCGCAAGACTTCTCCGGGCACCACGCTCGAGATCCTGGTGCCGGACTTCCGCGGCCGCCTGGAGCGCGCCCTCGAGGTCCTTGCCGCCGCCCCGCCCGACGTCATGAATCACAACCTCGAAACCGTGCCGCGCCTCTACAGGAAGGCGCGCCCGGGGGGCGACTACGCCCACTCCTTGCGCCTGCTGCAGCAGTTCAAGAAGCTTTATCCCGCGGTGCCGACCAAGTCCGGCCTGATGGTGGGGCTGGGCGAGACCGACGAAGAGATCCTCGCCGTCATGCGCGACCTGCGCGCGCACGACGTCGACATGCTGACCATCGGGCAATACCTGCAGCCCTCGCCCCACCACCTGCCGGTCGAGCGCTACGTCGAGCCGGCGGTGTTCTCGCGGTTCGAGGCCGAAGCGGCCGGGATGCGCTTCCGGCACGCCGCGATCGGCCCGATGGTGCGCTCCTCCTACCACGCGGACCAGCAGGCCCACCAGGCCGGGGTGGGCTGAGGCCTACCCCCTCCCCGGGTCCCCGCAGGGGTCGCTTTAGCCCTTTTCGGGAGAAGTAGTTAACATGCGAACAGGGGATTCTTCGGTAGGCTTTGAGGGCGTCTCACGGGAGAGGGGAAGCGTCGGTGCATACCACGCTGGTGATCAATTCCAAGGGGGGGTCGGGCAAGACCACGATCACGACCAACCTTGCGAGCTGCTTTGCCGCCAGCGGCGTGCCGACCGCGCTTCTCGACTACGACCCGCAGGGCTCCTCGCTCAACTGGCTGCGGCTGCGCGACCCGCTCGCGCCGAAGATCCACGGCGCCAGCGCCGCGCCGCAGAAGCTGGGCCTGCGCAGCATGGGCCGGCACGTCCCGGAAGGCACCAAGCAGCTGATCATCGACGCGCCGGCGGGCGCTTCCGGCCTGCTGCTGCAGGACATGCTGTCGCGGGCCAACTGCATCGTGATTCCGGTGCAGCCGTCGGCGATCGACATCCACGCCACGGCGAACTTCGTGCGCGACCTGCTGCTGCGCGGCAACATCCGCTCGCGCAACATCCGCCTGGCGGTGATCGCGAACCGCGTGCGCAAGGCGACCCCCGTCTACCAGCCGCTCGAGCGCTTCCTGACTTCCCTCGGGCTGACCATCATCACGCGCCTGAGCGACTCGGAAACCTTCGTCAAGGCCGCCGAGACCGGCGTCGGCATCTACGAGATGGACGCCGGCCTGTCGGCTGCGGAGCGCGAGCAGTTCCAGCCGATCGTCGAGTGGGCGGACATCGAGTACAAGGCGCGCACCGCGAGCACGGTCATCGAGCTGCCGCGCGTCGCCGCCGCCGGGCTGCGCCAGGCTGACGGGTCGCGGGATCTGGTGCGCACGCTGCCGCCGAAACCGGTGCTGCCGCCGGTCAAGGCGTCCACCAAGCCCGCCGCGGCGCCGGCCAAACCGCAGCTACCCTCCTGGCTGAGTCGGATTTCCCAGCGCCTTGTCGAGTAGGCCGTGGAACTCGGCCCAGTCGGGCTCGCCTAGATAGCGCTTCAGCACGCGGCCCTGCCGGTCGAGAACGAAAGTGGTCGGAGTCATGCGTATTTCGCCGAAGCCCCTGGCGATCTCGCCGCTGGTATCGACCGCAACCTTGAACGGCAGCGCGCGGCGCTGCGAGAACTCGGCCACCTGGCTGGGATGGTCGTAGCTCATCGCCACCGCCACCATCTCGTAGCCGCGCGGCGCGTACTTCTTGTAGGTCTCGATCAGCTTCGGCATCTCCTTCACGCAGGCGACGCACGAAGTGGCCCAGAAATTCACCATCACCACCTTGCCGCGCAAGTCGGACGTTGAGAATGCCTCGCCGGAGAGGGTGGCGAAGCGCACCTCGGGCGCGCGGTCGCTGTCGCGCTGCAGGGCAATGAACGAAGCCATCACGCCGAGCGCGAGCGCCGCGAGGCCGACGATAATCCGGGTCTTCATGAGGAACGCGATTCTCCCCGGGCTGGCAGCGGCTGTCATGCTGGTTGCGGCGCCCGCCATCGCCCAGTTGGACCAGATCACCAGCCGCGAGGCGGTGTCGGCCCTGCGCGCGGCCCTGGAAAAAGGCTCCCAGGCGGCGGTGGCGTCGCTCGGCCGGGCCGACGGCTTCTTCGGCAATCCCCAGGTGAAGATCCCGCTGCCCGAATCGCTGCAGTCGGCCGAGCGGCTCATGCGCCGGCTGGGCATGGGCAGCTACGCCGACGAGCTGGTCCTGACGATGAACCGCGCCGCGGAGGCGGCGGTGCCGGAGGCGCGTGCGCTGCTGCTCGACTCGGTGCGCAAGATGACGGTGCAGGACGCCAAGGGCATTCTCTCGGGCGGCGAGACGGCGGCCACCGAATACTTCCGGCGCACCACGCAGGACACGCTGCGCAAGCGTTTCCGCCCGATCGTGGCGCAGGCCACCGCGCGCTTCGAGCTGGCGGCGAAGTACAACGAGTACGCCGATACCGCGGCGGCTTTCGGCCTGGTGAAGCAGGAGGACGCGAATCTGGACGACTACGTGACGCAGAAGGCGCTCGACGGCCTCTACTTCATGGTGGCGGAAGAAGAGAAGAAGATCCGCAAGGACCCGGTCGGCGCCGCCTCGGCCATCATCCGCAAGGTTTTCGGCGCCATCCGCTAAGCCATCAAGATCTTCCTCACGTTCGCGATCATCGCCACCGGCCTGCTCGGCCGCTCGGCGGTGGACAAGCTGCTCGCGCTGCGCGGCGGCGCGGAGGCGGTCGCGCTGTTCGCGCAGCTCTCGTCGGTGGGCGACGTGGTGGCGGGCATCTCGCTGGCCGGCCTCGGCGGCGGGCTCGCCGTGCTGGTGGCGCAGGAGGCCAACGCCGAGCGGCGCCGCGAGCTGCTGCGCGCGGCGCTGTCGATCGGCCTCGCGCTGTCGCTGGCCGCGGCGCTGGCGGTGCTCGCCGCCGCGCTGGCCGTCGGCAGCGGGATCCTGCCGCTCGGCATCGTGGCCGCCGCGGCGCTGGTGGGCTGGATCGCCGTGGTTCCGGGGCTGCTGAACAACTACTGGGTCGGGCGCGAGCGGCGCGACGCGCAGCTCGCGCTGGCGGCGTTCGGCTTGCTGGTCGGCGTCGCTGCCGCGGCCTGGGCGCCGCCGGGACGCATCCTGGAATGGCTGCTGGCGGCGCAGGCGGCGCCCGCGCTGGCGCTGGCCCTGGTCTGGCGCCGGCGCTCGGGCCCGCCGCTCGACGCGCGGCAGGCCGCCGCGCTGCGCCGCTTCATCCTGCCGAGCATCGCGATCGGCGTCCTCAGCCCGGCCTCGATGCTCGCGGCGCGCGCGCTGGTCGCCGGCGCGCTGTCGTGGCACGACGCCGGCGTGCTGCAGGCGCTATGGCGCGTGAGCGACTGGATCTGGAGCTTCGCCTCCGGCGTGCTGGGCGTGCTCTACCTGGCGCAGATGGGCTCGGCGCATCAGCGCGGCGAGCTGCCGCAAGTGATCCGCGCCGCGACGCGCGCCGTCCTGCTGCCTTCGGCGCTGCTGTTCGCCCTGCTGATCGCTTTCCACGGCCCGGTGATTGCGCTGCTCTACGACGACAGCTTCGAGGTATCCGGCGCGGCGGCCGCGCTGTTCTTCGCCGGCGGCGTGCTGCGCGTGGCGTCGTGGATTCCGCTGTTCGGGCTCTATGCGATGTCGCGCACGCGCGCGATCGCGCTCGGCGAGCTGCTCTCGCTGCCGCTATTCGTGGGGCTGCTTGCGCTCTGCGGCGACGGCCTGACGCTCGAGCTGGCCGGCGCGGCGTGGGCGCTGTCGTTCCTCGCCTACGCGCTGTTCAACTATTGGGCGATGCGCCGCCGCTAGTGCGCCTTGTCCCAGTTGTCGCCGACCCCGACTTCCACCACCAGGGGCACGTCGAGCGTTGCGACTGATTGCATCAGGTCCGGCAGGGCAGTCTTTACGCGCTCGAGTTCGGAGTCGGGCACTTCAAGCACCAGCTCGTCGTGGACCTGCATGATGAGCAGCGTGTTCAGCTTCTGTTTCTCGAGAAAACCCTGCACGGCGATCATGGCGAGCTTGATCAAGTCGGCCGCGGTGCCCTGCATCGGCGCGTTGATCGCCGCCCGCTCGGCGGCCTGTCGCCGGACCGGGGCGCCGCTTTTCAGCTCGGGCAGCCACAGCCGCCGGCCGTACACGGTCTCGACGTAGCCGAGCTCGCGCGCGCTCTGGCGCGTCTCCTCCATGTAGCGCTTGGCGCCCGGGAAGCGCTGGAAATAGCGCTCGACGTAGGTCTGCGCGGTGCCGCGGTCGATGCTCAGGTTCTGCGCCACGCCGAACGACGACATGCCGTAGATCAGGCCGAAGTTGATCACCTTGGCGACGCGGCGTTCGTCCGCGCCGACCTTGTCCAGTGAAAGGCCGAAGATCTCGGCCGCGGTGGCGCGATGCACGTCCTCGCCTTCACGGAACGCGCGCCGCAGGTTCTCGTCGCCCGACAGGTGCGCCATGATCCTCAGCTCGATCTGCGAGTAGTCGGCGGAGACGATCTTCGCTCCCGGCGGGGCGATGAAGCACTCGCGGATGCGGCGGCCGGCCGCGGTGCGGATCGGGATGTTCTGCAGGTTGGGGTCGTTCGACGACAGCCGGCCGGTGACCGCGGTGGTCTGCCCGTAGGTGGTGTGCACGCGGCCGGTAACCGGGTTGATGCTCCTGGGAAGCTTGTCGGTGTAGGTGCTTTTTAATTTTGCAAGTCCTCTGTGTTCCAGAATCAGCTTCGGCAGCGGATGGTCGAGCGCGAGTTCGGCGAGCGAGTCCTCGTCCGTGGAGGGCTGGCCGGACGGCGTCTTTTTCTTCACCGGCAGCTTCTGCCGCTCGAACAGGATCTCCTGGATCTGCTTGGGCGAGCCGAGGTTGAACGGCTGGCCGGCCGCCTCGTAGGCTTTCTGCTCCGTCGCCAGGATGTCCTTGCCGAGCTCGTGGCTCTGCGCCTCGAGCCTGGCGCGGTCGAGCAGCACGCCGTTGCGCTCCATGCGAGCGAGCACCGGCAGCACCGGCATCTCGATCGAGCCGTAGACGAAGCTCAGCTTCTCGTCCTTCTCGATGCGGCCGAACAGGATGCCGTGCAGCGCGAGGACGCAGTCGGCGCGCGCGGCGGCGTACTCCGTGGCGCGCGCGACGTCGACCGCGGAGAACGGGATGCGCCCGGCGCCCTTGCCCGTCACCTCGTCGAAGCCGAGCAGCGTCCAGCCGCAATGGCGCTGCGCGAGCGTGCCGAGGTCGTGACGCTCGTGCACCTCGTAGACGTACGACTCGAGCAGCGTGTCGTGGACGCAGCCCGCGAGACGCACGCCGTGGTTCGCCAGCGCGTGCGAGTCGAGCTTCGCATCCTCGCTCACCTTGCGGCAGTCGGCGCGCTCGAGCCAGGGCTTGAGCAGCGCGAGCGCCGTCTGCGCGGCGAGCTGCTGCGGTGCGCCGGCGTACTCGTGCGCGAGCGGCAGGTAGGCGGCCTGGTCGCCGACTGCGAACGCCAGGCCGACCAGGCGCGCGCCCATCGGCTCCTCGCTGGAGCACGCTGCGTAGAGGCCGGTCAGCTCCGCTGCCTCCAGCTTTGCGATCAGATCCCGCAGCGCATCCTCGGTGAGGATGGTGCGGCGCTCGCGCCGCTTCAGCGCGCCCGCGGGCGCGGCTGCCGCCGGCTCCTCCGCGACCGGCGGCGCCGAGGCTGCACCCTGGCCGAGACCGCGGAAGCCGAAGCGCTGCGCGAGCGAGCGCAGCTTCTCCGCATCGCCTTCGCTCTGCAGGGCGTCGAACGCCACCGGCAGCGGCACGTCGCGCTTCACGGTGAGCAGCAGCTTCGCCTTCGGCAGCCAGTCGAGCACCTTGCGCAGGTTGTCGCCCGCCTGGCCGGTGAACTTGTCGGCGTTGGCGATCACGCCCTCGAGCGAGCCGTACTGCGCCACCCACTTCGCCGCCGTCTTCGGGCCGACCTTGTCGACGCCGGGAATGTTGTCGATCGCGTCGCCCACCAGGGTCAGGTAGTCGACGATCTTGTCCGGCGGCACGCCGAACTTCGCGGTGACGCCCGCGACGTCGAGCTTTTCGTTCGACATCGTGTTGACCCACAGGGTGCGCTCGTCGACCAGCTGGGTGAGGTCCTTGTCGCCGGTCGAGATCACGCTGCGCCAGCCGGCGCGCGTCGCCTGATCGGCGAGCGTCGCGATGACGTCGTCCGCCTCGACGCCGTCGACCACCAGCACCGGCCAGCCGAGCGCGGCGACCGCCTCGTGCAGGGGAGCGATCTGCGACGAGAGGTCGTCGGGCATCGACGCGCGGTTCGCCTTGTATTCGGCGTACTGCTCGTCGCGGAAGGTCTTGCCCTTGGCGTCGAACACGCAGGCGCGCGCCTGCGCCTTGTAGTCTGCGGCGAGCTTCCGTAGCATGTTGAGCACGCCGTAGATGGCGCCGGTCGGCTCGCCCTGCGGGCTCCTCAGCTCGGGCAGCGCGTGGAACGCGCGGTAGAGGTAAGACGAGCCGTCGACCAGCAACAGCGTCTTTTCAGGATTTTCTTCCGACATGAAATACGACAAGCAAGCCCAGCCAACCGCTCCGCGCGA
This sequence comes from Burkholderiales bacterium, assembly GCA_036376975.1. Classification (GTDB taxonomy): domain Bacteria; phylum Pseudomonadota; class Gammaproteobacteria; order Burkholderiales; family SG8-39; genus SCGC-AG-212-J23. The sequence continues at coordinate 19,746 of DASUZH010000464.1, forward strand.
GGCGTGGAAGCTCTTCGGCATTATGGCAGAGTTCTTCGAGGCGACCGAGCGCCTGACCGGCATCGAGCCGGCCGTCTCCATTTTCGGCAGCGCGCGCGTCAAGCCCGGCACGCCGTACTGGAAACTGGCCGAGGACACCGCGCGGCTGCTGTCCGACGCCGGCTTCACAGTCATCTCGGGCGGCGGGCCCGGCCTGATGGAGGCGACCAACAAGGGCGCCTTCGCCGGCAAGGGCACCGTGGTCGGCCTGAACATCGACCTGCCGCGCGAGCAGCCCTCGACCAGCTACCAGCACATCAGCCTGCGCTTCAAGCATTTCTTCGCGCGCAAGGTGGCCTTCGCGCGCTACGCCTCGGCCTTCGTCGTGCTGCCCGGCGGCTACGGCACGCTCGACGAGCTGTTCGAGGCGCTCACCCTGGTGCAGACCGGCAAGACGCGCCAGATGCCGATCATCCTGGTGCACGAGCCGTACTGGCGCGGGCTGCTGCAGTGGTGCCGCGAGCGGGTCGCCGCCGAGGGCATGATCGATGCGGCCGACGTCGACCTGATCCAGGTCTGCAACGAGCCGCAGCAGGTGGTCGACGCCATCTTCGCCTTCTACGAGAAGCGCGGCTTCGAGCCCTCGCCCGCCGAGCGCGAGGTGATGCTCAACCTTTAGTAGAATCGACGCCATGCGGGTCCGGTGCGCGATCGTCCTGGTGGTTCTGTGCACCGCGGCTTTCGCGCAAGCCAAGCGCCCGCCCAAGCTCGAGCCGCTGCCCGAGCCGCCGCCGCCGCCGGCGCTGCCCGCGATCGAAGAGCGCAGCGTGACCATCGACTCGATACCGAAGGGCCACAAGGTGGAGGAGGCGCGCGAGGGCGGCCGCGTGGTGGCGCTGCGCGTCACCCCGCCCGGCGGCAAGCCGTACTTCCTCGTCGATACCACCGGCAACGGCAACTGGATGCGCCGCGATTCGCTCGACGACGGCGTGCGCGTGCCGATGTGGCAGATCATGACCTTCGACTGACTTGTCGGTCTATACCCACGTCTCGGCGGCGGAGCTGACGGCCTGGCTGGCGAACTATTCGCTCGGCCGGCTGGTCGGCTGCGAGCCGATCAAGGCCGGCATCGAGAACAGCAACTACTTCGTCAGCACCACCCAGGGAAGCTACGTGCTGACGCTGTTCGAGCGCCTGCCGGCGGAGGAGCTGCCGTTCTACCTCGACCTGATGGCGCACCTGGCGCGCCACGGCATCCCGTGCCCGGCGCCGATCGCCGATCTGTCCGACCGCTACCTGCAGCGGCTGAACGGCAAGCCGGCGGCGCTGGTGACGCGCCTCGCCGGCGCGTCGATCGAGCGGCCCGACGCCGCCGCCTGCGCCGAGCTCGGCGCGCTGCTCGCGCGCATGCATCTCGCCGCGCGCTCCTACGGCGCTTACCTCGAGAACCCGCGCGGCGCGAGGTGGTGGCGTACGGCGGCGAGGGAAGTAGAGCCTTTCATGGACAAGAATCAGTTTGAAGTTCTCGAGCGCGAGATCGAGTTCCAGGCAAGGCACCGCTTCCCCGACCTGCCGCGCGGCCCGGTGCACGCCGACCTGTTCCGCGACAACGCGCTGTTCGAGGGCGGGCGCATCAGCGGCGTGATCGACTTCTACTTCGCCGGCGTCGACTGCCTGCTGTACGACCTCGCGGTGTGCGCGAACGACTGGTGCCTCGCCGACCACGCCGGCGACGTCTCGCTCGAGCCCGGGCGCACGCGCGCGCTGCTCGACGCCTACCAGGCGGCGCGGCCGCTCACTGCGCTAGAGCGGGAGGCCTGGCCGGTGATGCTGCGCGCCGCGGCGCTGCGCTTCTGGCTGTCGCGGCTGCACGACCTGCACCTGCCGCGGCCGGGGCCGATGGTGCACGCGCACGACCCGGAGCATTTCCGCCGCGTCCTCGCCGCGCGCGTCGCCGGAGGCTGAATGCGCCCGCGCATCGTGCCGGCCTCGCGCGGCGCACGCTGGCTCGGCGAAGGCTGGCAGATGTTCCGCGCCGCGCCGCTCGGCTGGCTCGCGCTGGTGTTCGCCTACCTGTTCGGCACGCAGGTCGTCGCGCTGGTGCCGCTGATCGGCATGGTGGTCGCGCTCGGCGCCGTGCCGGGGCTGACGGTCGGCATGATGGGCGCCGCGCGCGCCGCCTCGCGCGGCGGCGCGCTGCGCATCGGCATGCTGCTCGACGGCTTCCGCAGCGGCTGGCGCGAGCAGCTGGTGCTCGGCGCGGTCTACCTGGCCTGCTCGATGGCGGTGTTTCTCGGCATGTCGCTCGCCGACGAGGGCGGCGCGCTGCGCGCGGCGATGTCCGGCCGCGCCGGCGCCGGCATGCCGGAGAGCGATGCGTGGCTGCGCGCCGCGCTGGTGTTCGCCGCGCTCTACCTGCCGGTGATGATGATGTTCTGGTTCGCGCCGGTGCTCGCCGCCTGGCACGCCGCCGGCGCGGCGAAGGCGCTGTTCTTCAGCTTCTTCGCCTGCCTGATGAACTGGCGCGCGTTCCTCGCCTACGGCGCGGTAGCCCTGCTCGCCGTGGTGGCGGTGCCGCTCGCCGCCCTGTCGCTGACGCTCGCCCTGGCCGGCGGCGCCCGGCCGCAGCTCGCCCCGCTCATGCTGCCGCTGCTGGTGCTGATCCTGCCGACGCTGTTCGCCAGCTTCTACGCCAGCTACCGTGACATCTTCGGCGCGCAGCCGGAAGGCGGCAATTGACTTGTTGTAGCATCGCGTTTTGAGATGAAGCTGCCCGACTTCTCCGACGACGCCTCGCCCGAGTTCGCCGACGCGACCGGGTGCAAGGAGTGGCTGCAGACCGTGCCGCTCGCCAACGTCGGCACCGCGCTGCGCGAGCTGCTCGGCGAGCTCGAAGAGTTCAACCGCTTCGCCGTCAAGCCGGCCGAGCGCCTGGCGGTGATGGAGGCGCTGCGCGAGGCGGTGCACTTCGTGCAGGTCGAGGGGGTGAAGAAGTTCGCCAACCGCGCGCTGCCGATGACCGAGGCCGAGACGAAGGCGTTCGAGGACGCCAACGACCTCTGGGAGCAGATGCAGATCGGCTACTCGCATTGCCTCGAGTCGGCGCTCGCCGGCGAGGGCGGCGTGAAGTCGCAGGCCGCGCTGATCTGCCAGCGCGTGCTCGCCTACGTCGGCCTGAAGATGCTGTATCACTACCGCGCCTACCGCCAGGTGCCGGCCAGCGACTGGCGCGCCCTGCACGAGGCCTACGCGCACGCCGAGAAGCTGCGCGTCGCCGAGGACGGCGTGAAGGACCTGATGAACCGCGACGTGCACGACAGCTCGCCGCGCATCGCCTACGCGCGCGCGGTGCTGATGGGCATGTGCGGCCCGAACGAGCTCGGCCAGCGGCCGCTCAGCTTCGTCTCCTTCCTGCTCGAGCGCTGGGCGTCCAAGCTCGAGGTGGAGACGCGGCCGGTGAGCGAAGGCGAGGGCGTGGCGCCGCTGGTCGCCGACCTGGCGGGCGAGGCCTGCCCCGAGCGCGTGGACAATCCGACCGGCGCCAACCTGCGCTATCTCGATACCAGCGCCCTCGCCAAGAGCCTGCGCAACCGCGTCGGCCTGCTGCGCAAGGGCGAGTCGCCGGCGAAGCTGGCGCTCGGCGAGGACTGCGTGCAGCCGTCCTGCGAGCAGCAGCTGGTGCACCTGTTCCGCCAGTGGTGCCAGGCCAAGCCGGGACGAGTCGCCGATCGCAAGCGAGCGGCGGCCGGCGCGCAGGTCTGCAACGAGTTCGCCGCGATCCACTATTACCTCGGCGGCCGCGGCTTCCGCCAGCCGGTCGAGCAGAAGGAGCTGACGCAGAAGGAGCGCGACCAGATCGCCACCTTCGGCCGCGTCAGCACGAAGGAAGACGACGACTACAGCAACGTGCACGGCTTCCTGGTCGAGAACTGGCAGCTGGAGGACGAGAGCGCGCAGGGCCTGCGCATCGTGCGCAAGGCGGACGCGCCCGGCAAGCGCTACGGCCACGGCCAGCTGGTGGCGGTGCGGCCGGCCGACGCGAAGAGCTTCATGCTCGGCCAGGTGCGCTGGCTGATGGCGGCCGAGAGCGGCGACCTGCACGCCGGCGTGAAGATCCTCGCCGGCGTGCCGAGCGCGGTCGCCATCCGCCCCACCGGGGTCAACGTGCAGAACGAGAAGTTCATCCAGGCGATGGCGCTCGGCGCGGTCGCCGCGATCAACCAGCCGATCACCCTGGTGATCCCGAGCGGCTGGTTCAAGCCGAAGCGCGTGATCGAGCTGTCCACCGACAGCGAGTACAACGTGCGGCTGCTCGAGGTGATCGAGCGCGGCTCGGACTTCGAGCGCGTCACCTACGAGCGGGCCTAGGCGGCGGCCTGCGTCTCGTCGGCCGGCAGGATGCGGCCGGCGGGGAACAGCGCGCTGAAGCTCGAGCCGCGCCCCATCTCGCTGGTGACTTCCAGCACCGCCTGGTGCCGGGTGAGCGCGTGCTTCACGATGGCGAGGCCGAGGCCGGTGCCGCCGCTCTCGCGCGAGCGGCCGCTGTCGACGCGGTAGAAGCGCTCGGTGAGGCGCGGGATGTGCCGCGCCTCGATGCCGATGCCGGTGTCGGTCACGCTGAACACGCCGCGGCCGTCGTCTAGGCGCCAGGCGAGCCGCACCACCCCTCCCGCGGGGGTGTAGCGCACCGCGTTCGACACCAGGTTGGAGAACGCGCTGTGCAGCTCCTTGAGGCTGCCGAGCAGGCTGCAGTCCGCCGCGACGGCCACTTCCACCGCATGGCGTCCGCCCGACAGCGCGCGCGCCTCTTCGGCCAGGCGCTCGACGAAAGGCCGCACTTCGATCGGCTGCTCGTCGGCCGGCGAGGCGTCCGACTCGAGCGAGGAAAGCGTCAGCAGGTCCTCGACCAGGCGCTGCATGCGCTTCGCCTGGTCGGCCATCATGTCGAGGAAGCGCCGGCGCTGCTTGCTCGACAGGTCGAACGAATCGTCGCCCAGCGTCTCGACGAAGCCCGACAGCACCGTGACCGGCGTCTTCAGCTCGTGCGAGACGTTGGCGACGAAATCGCGCCGCATGGTGTCGAGCCGCTCCTCGGCGGTGACGTCGCGCGAGATCAGCAGCTTGCGGTCCTCGCCGAACTCGATCACGCGCACCGACAGCACCGCGTCGCGCAGCGCGTCGCGCAGCAGCACCGGCTCGGCGAAGGCCGCCGAGCGCAGGTGGGCGACGAAATCGGGATGGCGGATCAGGTTGGTCGCCGCCTGGCCGACGTCGCTACGCGCATCCATGCTGAAGTGGCCGGCCGCGGTGGGATTGAGCCATTCGATGCGGTTGTCCCGGTCGAGGATCACCACGCCGTCGGGCAGGGCGCGCGCCGCGGCGCGGAAGCGCGTCAGGGCGCGGTCGACCTCGGCCGCGCCGGACTCGCGGCCGCGCAGGTAGCGGTGCAGCTCGGCCAGCAGGTCTTCCCACACGCCGCGCCCGCGCGGCAGCTTGTCGAGCGTCGGCTCGCGCAGCCAGCGGCGCAGCGCCGCGATGTGCATCGCGTGGTAGACGAGGCGCAGGCCGAGCAGCGCGGCGAGCACCGCCAGCGCGAGCTCGAGGGCGCTCACTGCTGCTGGACCGCGACCGGCTTGGCGGAGAAGCGATAGCCCGAGCCGCGCACGGTCTCCACCAGGCGATCGTGCCCCGACGGCTCCAGCGCCTGTCGCAGCCGTCGGATGTGGACGTCGACGGTGCGCTCTTCGACGAACACATGGTCGCCCCACACCTGGTCGAGCAGCTGGGCGCGCGAATGCACCCGCTCGGCGTGCGTCATCAGGAAGTGCAGCAGGCGGAACTCGGTCGGGCCGAGGGCGAGGATCTTGTCGTGGCCGAAGACGCGGCGCGTGCCCGGCTCCAGGCGCAGGCCGCCGGCGTCGACCGGATCGTCGGTCATCTGC
>DASUZH010000465.1:0-5421 GCA_036376975.1 Burkholderiales bacterium
GGGTCGAGGCTCTGCACCAGGCGCAGCGAGGCGGCGAAGTCTTCCGCGCGCACGTCGTGCTCGGGCGGCACCACCGCGGCGAGCTCCTCGAAGGTCATCTTGAAGTAGCCGTCGTCGTCGAGGCTGTCGACGATCATGTGAGCGAGGGCGCGGTCGCGCTCCCCCATCTGCGAGATCATCAGCTGCGAGCGCAGGTGCTCCTGCAGGGTGGGGCCGTTGTCCACGCCGCCGGACCATTCGTCGTGGTCGTGCTCGCGGTCGCCGGACGGCGGCGCTTCGGGCGCCGGCGCAAAGTCGTCGAGGCTCGGCGCCTGCTCGGCGGGCGCGCTCTCGGCGCCGGGCGCAGCGTCGCCGGGCGCGGCTTCGGTCTGCGTATCCTTTTCCTCGAGGAACGGATTCTCGTTCAGCGCCTGCTCCATCTCCTGCGCGAACTCGAGGGCCGACATCTGGAGCAGGCGCAGCGCCTGCTGAACCTGCGGTGTGAGAGTGAGGTGCTGCCTGAGGCGTAGCGCAATTGCCGGGCCCATGTTCTTCCTTTCAGCCCCACACTTCTGCAAAGGCTATGCCAATGCGCATGCCTCGCGCAGCGCTCGCGATCCCGGGTAATTGTTTCCGGCGGCGGTAGCAATTGCCGTACGTGCTCGGATATCTATCCGCTGAAGATGATCAGGCTGTCGACGAACTACTGGCCCGGGCGCAACTGCGGGTGGGGAGTCGCGGCAGCCGCGCCCGGGCGGCAGCGGAGGCTTTGCAGGCGCCATGCCCGACCGCGCAAGCGTCGCCGCAGGGCGACGCAGCGAGCGCCAAAACGCTGAAATATCTCGCATCGCGTTTTTGCCATCTCCATGCAAATCAACACGATGCGGTCCTGAGAGAGGCTGGTACGCAAGTTGCGTTCCTTTGCGAAGCATTTACCTGCCCGGAGTAATTCCTACAGATGCCCCATCTACTACTGGTCGACGACGATCCTGAAGCGATCGAGTGGCTCACCGAGCTCGCGAAGGGCGATGGCTTTACCGTGGCCGCCGCCGATTCGCTGCGCGCCGCGCGCATCCACATGGCGCGCCTGCAACCCGACCTGCTGCTTGCCGACTTGCAGCTGCCCGACGGCAAGGGCGTCGAGCTGATGGCCGACCTGGAGACGCCGGAGTCGACCGAAGTCGTGCTGATCACCGGCCACGCCAGTGTGGAGAGCGCGGTGGAGGCGCTGCGCATGGGCGCCACCGACTACCTGGTGAAGCCGGTCGACGTCGAGCGGCTGAAGGCGATCCTGCGCCGCGTGCCGCGCAGCGGCGAGCTGCGCCAGGAGATCGGCGAGCTGCGCGACGAGCTGCGCAAGCTCGGCCGCTTCGGCCACATCCTCGGCTCCTCCACGCCGATGCAGAAGCTCTACGACCAGCTCGGCCGCGTCGCGCCGACCTCGGCCACCTGCCTGCTGATGGGCGAGAGCGGCACCGGCAAGGAGCTGGCCGCGCAGACCATCCATGACCTGAGCCGGAGAAAGAAGGCGCCGTTCCTTCCTCTCAATTGCGGGGCCGTATCCCCGCAATTGATCGAGTCCGAGCTGTTCGGCCACGAGAAGGGCTCCTTCACCGGCGCCGACCGCCAGCACAAGGGCTACTTCGAGCGCGCCCACGGCGGCACGCTGTTCCTCGACGAGATCACCGAGATGCCGCAGGAGCTGCAGGTGAAGCTGCTGCGGGTGCTCGAGACCGGCAGCTTCACGCGCGTCGGCACCACGCAGCCGATCAGCGCCGACGTGCGGCTGATCGCCGCCACCAACCGCAACCCCGAGGCGGCGGTCGCCGACGGCAAGCTGCGCGAGGACCTGTACCACCGGCTGAACGTGTTTCCGATCTCGATGCCGCCGCTGCGCGATCGTGGCGCGGACATCGAGCTGCTGGCCCAGCACTTCCTCGAGGTGCTGAACAAGCAGGAGAGCGCGGCGAAGTCGTTCGACGCGTCGACCATCGCGGCGCTATACGCGCATAGCTGGCCGGGCAACGTGCGCGAACTGAAGAACTACGTGCAGCGCGCCTTCATCCTCGCCGACGAGGTGATCGGCGCCGACCTGGCGCCGGCGGTGGTGGCCTCGCCCGAGTCCGCGCCGCTGCTGACGGTGCGGGTCGGCAGCACGCTCGACGAGGTGAGCCGCCGGCTGATCGAGGCGACCCTCGCCGAGTGCGGCTCGAAGCGCAAGGCCGCCGACATGCTCGGCATCAGCCTGAAGACCCTCTACAACCGGCTCGCGGTCTACAAGTCGGAGTCGACGGGCGACGAGGACGACGCGCGCCGGGCGGCATAGCTGTTGCTTGGGATTCATCGAACCCAACCAGGAGGCTGCTTCAAATGGAGACTACACGCACCATGGACAAGACCGTCGACCGCCTCGGCCAGGGCGCGCACTCCGCCGTCGACCGCGCGACCTCGGCCGCCCACTCGATGGCCGACCGCGTCGGGCAGAAGGGCGAGGAGTGGATGGAGATGAAGGACAACTGGGTCGAGGGCGCGCGCGACTACGTGCGCGAGCACCCGATCGCGGCGCTCGGTATCGCCGCGGCGGCCGGCTACCTCTTCAGCGTGATCTCGCGCTGGCGCTAGGCGCCGGCATGACGCCGCAACCCACGCCGCGCCAGTCCGGGCTCGGCGACCTGCTCGGTCGCCTGCTCGGCGAGGCGCGGCAGCTGGTCGCAGACTATTCGCTGCTCGCGGTGCTCGACGGGCGCCGCGCGGCGCTGCGCCTGGCCTGGCTGCTGTCGTGCGGGCTGGTCGTCGCGGTTCTCGTGGTGACCTCGTGGCTCGCGCTGGTGGTTGCGGTCATGGGCTGGATCGCCCACGAAACGGTGCTTTCCTGGCCGGGCGCGCTCGCGATCGGCGCGCTGACCAACCTGGCGGCGGCGGGAGCGCTGGTGTGGTGGATGCGCAGCCTGCTGACCGAGATGCCGTTCGAAGCGCTGCTGCGCCAGCTCAGAGGGGAAGATGCCGCTCGACCCGGAAATTGACAAGGTGGAGGAGCGCATCGTGCGCCGCCGCCACGAGCTGACGCGCGTCACGCAGGAAAGCAGCCGGCGCGCCATCGAAGCGCTCGCCTCGCCGAAGGCCCTGCTCGGCGCCGCGGTGCTCGGCTTCGTCGCCGGCGGCGGCATGACGCGGCGCCACGACGACGCGCACGCGCACCCGGGCCGCCGCCGACACGACACCACCAGCGCTCGCCGCGCGAAGCGCACCGGCGTGGTCGGCGCGCTGATGACCGGCGCGATGTGGCTGGTGCGCGCGCGCTTCGGCTCGCCCGCCGGCCTGGCGCATTACCTGATGTCGCGTCGCCGCCAGGCGACATCCGCCAGGCAGGGCTGGCACCGATAGAAGTTTCCCCCCGGAGCCGCTAGCTTCGGAGGCTCCGATGAGCTCGCGCCTCAACACCGCTCTCAAGCGCGCCGCGCTGCTCGCGTACGGCGTCGCCGCAGTGCTTGCCGCAGCGACGCTGTGGGGCTGGGTGCTCGACCTGGCCGTGCTGCGCGACCTCGGCGCGCACTTCCCGCCGATGCCGCCGTCGGCGGCGCTGGCGGTGCTGCTGCTCGCCGCGGGCTTCCTCGCGGCGGAGCGCGGCCGCCGGCGCGGCGCGATCGCCGCGTCCCTCGCCGCGGCGCTGGTCGCGGCGCTCGCGCTCGCCGGCATCCGCCTCGACCTCGGCTTCGACGCGCGCCTGATGTCGCCCGCCTCGGCGATCGTGATCCTGCTGCTCGCCGCGGCGACGCCGCTCGCGCCGGAGCGCAGGGTGCTCGGCCTGCCGGCGAGCGGGCTGGTGGCCGGGCTGGTGGGCCTCACCGCCTTCTTCGCGCTGCTCGGCATGTCGCTGCGCATGCTGCGCTTCGACCTCGCCGCGCCGCTGCTCGGCTTCTCGGCGCCCGGCGCGATCGCCGCGCTGCTGGCCGCCTTCGCGCTGGCCGCGGCGCGCCCCAGCGCGTGGACCCTCGAGGTGCTCTCCAGCCGGCGCACCGGCGCGGTGGTGACGCGCTGGCTGCTGCCGGCGGCGTTCGCCGTGCCGCTCGCGGTCGGCTGGACGCGCCTGGTGGCCGAGCGCGAAGGCGTGTTCAGCGAGGCCTTCGGCATGGCGCTGTTCACGCTGCTGATGATCACGCTGTTCAGCGCGCTGATCCTCTGGGTGGCGCACACCCTCGAGCGCGCGGAGCGGCAGCGCGCCGTCGCCGAGGGCCAGGCGAGCGAGCAGCGCGAATGGCTGCAGGTCACCCTGGCGGCGATCGGCGAGGGGGTGATCGCGACCGACGCGGCGGGCCGGGTGCGCTTCCTCAATCCGGCGGCGCAGGTGCTGACCGGCTGGCGCGCGGAGGAGGCTTCGGGCCGGCCGATCGAGGAGCTGCTGCAGCTGTTCGACGAGCGCAACGGCGCGCCGCTCGAATCGCCGCTCAACGCCGCGCTGCGGCAGCGCGTGGCGGGCGGCTGCGGCGGCGATCCCGCGCTGCGCGCGCGCGACGGCAGCGTGCACGCGATCGACATCAACGCCGCGCCGATCTTCGACGCCGGCGACGGCGTGACGGGGGCGGTGCTGGTGCTGCGCGACGCCGCCGCGCACCGGCGCGCCGAGCGCGCGATGCGCGAGGCGTACACCGAGCTCGACCAGCGCGTGGTGCGGCGCACGGCCGCCCTCGAGCGGGCGAGCGCGGCCCTCCAGGAACGCAACGCGCTGCTCAACGCCATCACCACCAGCACGCCGGACCTGATCTTCGCCAAGGACCGCCAGGGCCGCATGCTGGTGGGCAACCCGGCCTGGGTGAAGGCGGCCGGCGGCGCCGAGGCGCGCGGCCTCGACGACAACGAGCGAATCGTCCTGGAGGCCGGCGAGACGATGATGCTGGAGGAGGTGATCGGCCAGCAGGACGATGAAAAGATCTACCTCACCACCAAGTCGCCGCTGCGCGACGAGCAGGGGCGCATCATCGGCCTGCTCGGCATCGCCACCGACATTACCGAGCGCAAGCGCGCGCAGCGCGAGCTGGAGAAGCTGGTGGTGAACGAGCAGCGGCTGCGCGCCGAGGCCGAGCGCGCCAACCGCGCCAAGGACGAGTTCCTCGCCATCGTCTCGCACGAGCTGCGCTCGCCGCTCAACGCGCTGCGCGGCTGGAGCCACCTGCTCGCCACCACGCGGCCGCTCGACGCCGCGCTGGTCGAGCGCGGCGCGCGCGCCATCATGCGCAACGTCGACAGCCAGACGCGGCTGATCGACGACCTGCTCGACACCTCGCGCATCGTCAGCGGCAAGCTCAACATCGAGCGGCGCACCGCCAACCTGGTCGAGATCGTCAACGCGGCGCTCGAGGCGGCGCGCCCCGGCGCCGCCGCCAAGAAGATCGACCTGCGCTTCACGCCCGACGACCCGGCGATCATGGTGGTGGGCGACGCCGG
>DASUZH010000466.1:0-2952 GCA_036376975.1 Burkholderiales bacterium
GATCTCGTCGCGCCAGCGCTCGACGCCGGCGGCGAGGAACTGCGCGACCAGCACGTCGGCGTAGCGGTCGACGACCAGCCCCGGCAGGCCGTCCGACTCGCCGTGCACCAGCCGCATCGCGTTGGTGTGCTTGGCAGTCGGCAGGCGCTCGCGCAGGGCAATCGCCCGTTTCAGTTTCCTAGACAAAAAACTCCGGTCCACCGATTCCGACGCGTCGAACGTCCACACGCGCGCGCGGATCTGCGACTTGGGGCTGTACGCGGCGAGCGCGAGCGGCTTGCCCGCGGCGTCGCGCACCTCGAGCGTGTCGCCTGCCTTCCCCGCGGCCTTCTCGATGGCGCCGGAGAAGATCCAGGGGTGACGCCGCCTGAGGGCCTTCTCGCGACCCTTCTTGAGCTGAATCATTTCTTCTTCGCTCTGGGATGCGCCGCGTCGTACACCTTCGCCAGCGCCTGGTAGTCGAGGTGCGTGTAGACCTGCGTGGTCGAGATGCTGGCGTGGCCGAGCATTTCCTGCACTGCGCGCAGGTCCTGCGACGACTGCAGCACGTGGCTGGCGAACGAATGGCGCAGCATGTGCGGGTGCACGTGCTCGCGCAGGCCGCGGCGCTGCGCCCAGCGCCTGAGGCGAGCGCCGACCGTGCCGGCGGCAATGCGCCGGCCACGCGCGCCGACGAACAGAGCCTTCTCGCCCGGCGCCGCGCGCCGCACCGCCAGCCAGGCGGCGAGCGCCGCCCGCGCGGCCGCGCCGACCGGCACGCTGCGCGTCTTCGCGCCCTTGCCGGTCACCGTCACCTCGCCCTCGCGCAGGTCGAGCCGCCCGTCGTCGGCGTTGAGCGCGATCAGCTCGCCCAGGCGCAGCCCCGACGAGTACAGCAGCTCGAACATCGCCCGGTCCCGGATCAGCGCCGGTTTGTCGTCCGCGTCCTCATTTCCCAATAGTTGCTCGGTGGATTCGACCGACAGCGCCTTGGGAAGCGGCCGCGCCGCCTTCGGCGCGCGGATGCCGAGCACCGGGTTGGCGCCGAAGCCGCGGTGCCGCGCCAGCCAGCGGTAGAAGCCGCGCCAGGCGGACAGGGTCAGCGCGAGCGTGCGCGGCGACAGGCCCTTCGCGTGCAGCATCGCGATGTGGCGCCGCACCTGGGCCGGCTCGAGATCTTCCAGGGATTTCTTTTCCTGGAACTGCAGAAGCGCATGGATCGCATGCGCATAGTTGCGCAGCGTCGCCGGCGAGAGGCGCCGCTGGTGTTCCAGGGCGTTCAGGTAGTCGGCCGCTAGCTTTGCGCCGGGATTCATCGGCGCTCTACTATAGCCGGGACGTCACTCCCGCTGCGCATAGCTCGCCGATGCGGCGAAGGTAGAGGGTGCCCATTTCGGGGAAGAAGCGCTGCGGATCCTCGCTGCCGAGCGCGAGCAGGCCGAACACCGCGGTCTGGCCGAGCGGCACCAGCGCGAGCGAGCGGACGTGCTCGGCGAGGTCGCCGAACCAGGGCAGGAACGCGCTGCCGGCGGCCGGCCCGCAATGCGGCGCGCCCATGGTGGCGGCCTGGCTGCGCTGCGCCTCGTTCACGGCGAGCGCCTCGTCGAAGTCGGCCGGCACGCTCTTGCCCCATACGCGCAGCGCGACGTGCGGCACGGCGAAATCCTCGCGCAGGTGGAAGTAGAGGGCGTGCACCAGCGCAGGGAAGTCGGCGGCGCCGATCATGGCCGCCGACAGGCGGTGCACCTTCTCGCTGATGGCGTCGTTCTCCTCGCCGAACTGGATCAGCTCGCCCAGCTTGCCCTCGAGCACGCGCGCCTTCTCGCGCAGCGCCACGGTCTGGCGCTCGGCAAGCGGGATGGCGCGCCCGCCGTGCGGGTGGACGACGCGGATCGACTCCAGCAGCTCGGGATGCTGCTCGAAGAACTGCGGGTGCATGCGCAGGAAGCGGGCGACGTCGTCGGGGCTCATTGTTGTTGTTCTAGACCTCTATTGTTCCGTCGTACACAGACTCGGCGGGGCCCTTCATCCACACCGCATTGTCGCCGCCCGCCCAAGAGATGGTCAACGCTCCGCCGCGGGTCTGCACGCGCACCGGCGAGTCGAGCAGCTTTTTCGAGATGCCGGCCACCACCGCGGCGCAGGCGCCGGTGCCGCACGACAGTGTTTCGCCTGCTCCGCGCTCCCAAACGCGCAGGAAAACTGAATTCCTATTGGATACCTGCATGTACCCGGCATTCACCCTGTGCGGAAAGCGCGGGTGGTGCTCGAGCAGCGGGCCTTGCGTCCCGACCGGCGCCTTCTCGACGTCAGCGACCACCTGAACGGCATGCGGATTGCCCATGGACAGGATGGCGACGTCGACCTTCTCGTTCGCGACCTGCAGGACTTCCAAAAGCGTTTCGATCCGGGGCGGCCCCATGTCCACGCTCACCTCGCCGTCGGCCTCCAGGCGCGGCACGATGGTGCCGCCCAGCGTTTCGACGCGGATCTCCCGCTTTTCCGTGAGCTTGCGCTCGCGCACGAACTTGACGAAGCAGCGCGCGCCGTTGCCGCACTGCTCGACCTCGCCGCCGTCGGCGTTGAAGATGCGGTAGCGGAAGTCGACCCCGGCCTGGCGCGGCTTCTCGACCACCAGGATCTGGTCCGCGCCGATGCCGAGGTGGCGATCGGCGATCCTTTTCAGCTGGGCTTCACTGAGAGAAAAGGGCTTGTCGGTGAAGTCGAGGACGACAAAGTCGTTCCCGGCGCCATGCATCTTGGTGAATCTCATGCCGCGCGAACCGCCTTGCAGATGCGGTCGAGCGAGGCCTCGTCCAGCTGGATCGGATTCATTTGAACCTCTTCAACCGGGCGCGCACCAGGCGCCCCACCTCGAGCGCGAGCTTGAGCGCGCGGCGGCCGTCTTCGCCCGGAACGGCAACTTTGGTTTTCCTGGAAATAGCATTGATAAAGCTGGCGGCCTGCGCAGCG
>DASUZH010000467.1:0-2070 GCA_036376975.1 Burkholderiales bacterium
ATGGCGACGCGGCGCATGCCGCCGGCTTACGCCTTGCCGGCGGCGGCGAGGGCGGAGGCGACGTGACGCTCCAGGTCGGAGAGCGTCTTGATGCCCTTCAGGTCGTCGTCCGAGACGGCGACACCGAACTCCTCTTCCACCTTGAACATGAACTCGATGAAGCTGAGCGAATCGATGCCGAGGGTGTCGAGCGACGCCGTCGCGTCGAGCTTGCCGAGCTCGAGGGAGAACTCCTTGGCAGCGAGATCCTTGATGCGCGCGAGTGTGTCCATCTGCATGAATTATAGTCGGTTCAAGCCTTATAATCGTCGGCCTCGGCAGCCGGCATGACCTCACTCTACGCCCTCGGACTGAATCACCAGACCGCGCCCCTCGCGGTGCGCGAGCGGGTCGTGTTCCACGTCGAGCGGCTGCGCGAGGCGCTGGGCGAGATCAAGGGCAGCCTGGCGCGCGAAGCCGCCATCCTATCCACCTGCAACCGCACCGAGCTGTACCTCGACGGCGAGGAGCCGCGAGCGGCGGCGGAGTGGCTGGCGAAGTACCACGACCTCTCGCCGGCGGACCTGGCGCCCTATCTCTATACGCATCCGGCGGAGCGCGCGGTGCGCCACGCGTTCCGCGTCGCTTCGGGGCTCGACTCGATGGTGCTCGGCGAGCCGCAGATCCTCGGCCAGATGAAGGAAGCGGCGCGCGCCGCCGAATCGGCGGGTACCTTGGGCACGCTGCTGCACAAGCTGTTCCAGCGCAGCTTCGCCGTCGCCAAGGAGGTGCGCTCGACCACCGAGGTCGGCGCGACCAGCGTCTCGATGGCCGCCGCGGCGGTGAAGCTGTCGGCGCGCATCTTCCCCAGCATCAAGGACCAGTCGGTGCTGCTGATCGGCGCCGGCGAGATGATCGAGCTGTGCGCCACGCACTTCGCCGCGCAGGGTCCGGCGCGCATCACGGTCGCCAACCGCACCCTCGAGCGGGCGCAGAAGCTGGCGCACCGCTTCAACGGCCAGGCCATCGAGCTGAAGGACCTGGCGCAGAACCTGCACGAGCACGACATCGTGATTTCCTGCACCGCCTCGTCGCTGCCGATCCTCGGCAAGGGCCTGGTCGAGCGCGCGCTGCGCGCGCGCCGGCGCCGGCCGATCTTCATGGTCGACCTGGCGGTGCCGCGCGACATCGAGCAGGAGGCGGCCGAGCTCGACGACGTCTACCTCTACACCGTCGACGACCTGGGCGAGATCGTCGCCGCCAACCTCGACTCGCGGCGCTCGGCGGTGGTGCAGGCCGAGGCGATCATCGACACCCAGGTCGGCCACTTCATGCACTGGATGCAGCTGCGCGACGCGGTGCCGCTGATCCGCCAGCTGCGCGATCAGGCCGAGGAGCTGCGGCGCCTCGAGCTGGACCGCGCGCTGAAGGCGCTGGCGCGCGGCGACGATCCGGCGGCGGTGCTCGACGCGCTGTCCCACGGCCTTACCAACAAGCTGCTGCACGCCCCTACGCAGGCCCTGAAGAAGACCAAGTGAAGGCCACGCTGCGCTCCAAGCTCGACAGCCTGGTCGGGCGCCTGGAGGAACTGAACGGACTGCTCGCGGCGGAGAACGCGACGCGCGACATGGACGCGTTCCGCCGCCTGTCGCGCGAGCACTCCGACGTGTCGAGCGCGGTGGCGCTGTACGGCGAGTACAAGCAGGCCGAAGGCGACGCCGAAGCGGCGCGCGAGCTCGATCTGCCGGAGGACCTGAAGGCCGCGCGCGCCAGCATGGAACGGCTCGAAGCGGAGCTGCAGAAGTCGCTGCTGCCGAAGGACCCGAACGACGACCGCAACATCTTCCTCGAGATCCGCGCCGGCACCGGCGGCGACGAGTCGGCGCTGTTCGCCGGCGACCTGTTCCGCATGTACACGCGCTACGCCGAGCGCCAGCGCTGGGAGATCGAGATCATCTCGGAGAGCCATTCCGAGCTCGGCGGCTACAAGGAAGTGATCGTCAGGCTGGCCGGGCAGGGCGCCTACTCGCGGCTCAAGTTCGAGTCCGGCGGCCACCGCGTGCAGCGCGTGCCCGAGACCGAGGCGCAGGG
>DASUZH010000468.1:0-2366 GCA_036376975.1 Burkholderiales bacterium
CAGCGCGACCAGCTCGCCGTGCGCGATGTCGACGCTGACGTCGTCGAGCGCCTTGAAGTCGCCGAAGTTCTTGCTCACGTTCTGCACCTGGATGCTCATTTCCTTCCTTCCACAAATGACTTGGCGGCCAGCGTGACCAGCGCGAGGAGCGCGAGCAGCGAGGCCACGGCGAACGCGGCAGCGAACTGATACTCGTTGTACAGAATCTCTATGTGCAGCGGCATGGTGTTGGTCTCGCCGCGGATGTGGCCGGAGACCACCGACACCGCGCCGAACTCGCCCATCGCGCGCGCGTTGCACAGGATCACGCCGTAGAGCAGGCCCCACTTGATGTTGGGCAGCGTGACGCGCCAGAACATGCGCCAGCCGCTCGCGCCGAGCACCACCGCCGCCTCCTCCTCTTCCTTGCCCTGCGCCTGCATCAGCGGGATCAGCTCGCGCGCCACGAACGGGAAGGTGACGAACACCGTGGCGAGCACGATGCCGGGCACGGCGAACACGATCTTCAGGTCGTGCGCCTGCAGCCACCCGCCGAACCAGCCCTGCAGGCCGAAGATCAGCACGTAGATCAGGCCCGAGATCACCGGCGAGACCGAGAACGGCAGGTCGATCAGCGTGATCAGCACGTTCTTGCCGCGGAACTCGAACTTCGCGATGGCCCAGGCCGCCGCCACGCCGAACACGGTGTTGAGCGGCACCGCGATCGCCGCGGCGAGCAGCGTGAGCTTGATCGCCGCAGCCGCATCGGGATGGGTGACCGCGGCGAGGTACACCTGCCAGCCCTTCTTCAGCGCCTCGTGGAACACCGCGGCGAGCGGGACGAACAGGAACAGGGCGAGGAAGCCGAGCGCGACGCCGATCAGCAGCGCCTGCACCAGGACCGGCTCCTCGCGCGCCGAGCGCCTGCCCTGCGGCCGGCGGAAATCCAGCAGCAGGCTGCCTTGCACCGCGTCCTGCAGGGTCAGCTGTGCCGGCGGCTGCGCCATTGGAGCCAGTTGATGAGCAGCAGCAGGGCGAAGGAAACCAGCAGCATCACCGTGGCGATCGCCGTGGCGCCCGCGTAGTCGTACTGCTCGAGCTTGGTGATGATCAGCAGCGGCGCGATCTCGGACACCATCGGCATGTTGCCGGCGATGAAGATCACCGAGCCGTACTCGCCCACCGCGCGCGCGACGGCGAGCGCGAAGCCGGTGATCAGCGCCGGCGCCACCGCCGGCAGGATCACGCGGCGGAAGGTCTGCCAGCGGTCCGCGCCGAGCGTGGCGGCGGCGTCCTCCAGCTCGGGCTCGAGGTCCTCCAGCACCGGCTGGATGGTGCGCACCACGAACGGCAGGCCGATGAACACCAGCGCCACCAGCACGCCTAGCGGCGTGAAGGCAACCTTCAGGCCGAGCGGCTCGAGCTGGCTGCCGATCCAGCCGTTCGGCGCATAGATCGCGGTGAGCGCGATGCCGGCCACCGCGGTGGGCAGCGCGAACGGCAGGTCGACCAGCGCGTCGATCACCCGCTTGCCCGGGAAGCGGTAGCGCACCAGCACCCAGGCCACGATCAGGCCGAAGAAGGTGTTGAGCGCCGCGGCGACGAGCGAGGCGCCGAAGCTGAGCCGGAAGGACGCCAGGACCCTCTGGTTGGTCATGACGTCGATAAAGCTTGAAAACGTAAGCGTGAACGTCTTGACGAACACCGCCGACAGCGGGATCAGCACGATCAGGCTGAGGTAGAGCAGCGTGAAGCCGAGCGCCAGCTCGAAGCCCGGCAGCACGCTCCTACTTCTTGAGATAGATCTGGTCAAAGACGCCGCCGTCCGCGAAATGCGCTTTCTGGGCCTTCTGCCATCCGCCGAACTGCTCGTCGATGGTGAAGAGGTTCACCTTGGGGAACTGCTTCTCGTACTTCGCCGCCACCTTCGGATCGATCGGGCGGTAGAAGTTCTTCGCCGCGATCTCCTGCGCTTCCGGCGTGTACCAGAACTTCAGGTAGGCCTCGGCCACCTTGCGCGTGCCCTTCTTGTCGACCACCTTGTCGACCAGCGCGACCGGCGGCTCGGCGAGGATGGAGAGCGACGGCACCACGATCTCGAACTTGCCCGACCCCAGCTCCTGGATGGCGAGGAAGGCCTCGTTCTCCCAGGAGATGAACACGTCGCCGATGCCGCGCTCGACGAAGGTGGTGGTCGAGCCGCGCGCGCCGGAGTCGAGCACCGGCACGTTCCTGTACAGCGCGGCGACGAACTCCTTCGCCTTCTGCGGGTTGTTGCCCGACTTCTGCAGCGCGTAGCCCCAGGCCGCCAGGTAGTTCCAGCGCGCGCCGCCGGAGGTCTTCGGGTTCGGCGTGATCACCGAGGTGCCCGGCTTCACCAGGTCGTC
>DASUZH010000469.1:0-3371 GCA_036376975.1 Burkholderiales bacterium
TGCAACTGGCTGCAGGCGCTCGAGGTCGGCATCGACCCGGCGCACGCCTCCTGGCTGCACAAGTACTTCGAGGACGAGGACACCTCGGCCAGCTACGGCAAGCAGTTCCGCGGCGTGCCGTCGGACTCGGAGCTGCCGATCAGCAAGGTGCTGCGCGAATACGACCGGCCCGAGATCCGCGTCGAGCGCACCGAATACGGCATGCGCCTGCAGACGCTGCGCCGGATCAGCGACGCGCAGACCCACATCCGCGTCACCAACATCCTGTTCCCGCAGGCCTTCGTCATCCCGATGAACGCCGAGATGACGATCACCCAGTTCCACGTGCCGGTGGACGACACCGGCTGCTACTGGTACTCGATCTTCACCAGCTTCGGCGGCCCGGTCGACAAGGACACGATGCGCGCGCAGCGCCTGAAGACCTATCCCGCGCCCGACTACAAGCCGATCCACGGACGCTTCGACGGCTGGGGCTTCGACGCCGAGGAGCAGAAGTCGAAGACCTTCACCGGCATGGGCTTCGATATCAACATCCACGACCAGTTCGCCTGCGAGTCGCCCGGGCCGATCGCCGACCGCACGAAGGAGAACCTGGGGAGCACGGACAAGGGGATCGTGCTGTACCGAAGAATTCTTCTTGATTTCATAAGAAAGAACGAAGCCGGAGAGCTGAACGTGAGAGCCGATTTCTCCGGCCCGCCGACGGTCGACGGCATCGGCCCGACCTCGGGCATCGACGAGTACTGGAAGTCGGCCGACGAGAAGCGCCGCAAGCAGAGCAAGTGGGCGGCGTGAAGCTCGACGGCCTGAAGCAGGTGCGGTTCTCGTTCGCCGATCAGCACGGCGTGCTGCGCGGCAAGACGCTCGCGGTTGCGGAGGCGAAAGCCGCCATGGAGCGCGGCGTCACGATCACCAGCACGCTGCTCCTGAAGGACACCTCGCACAAGACCGTGTTCCCGGCCTTCACGCCGGGCGGCGGCGTCGGCATGCCGGAGATGCAGGGCGCGGCCGACATCCTGATGATGCCCGACCCGTCCACCTTCCGCGTCCTGCCCTGGGCGCCGGACACCGGCTGGGTGCTGTGCGACCTGGCGCTGCAGGACGGCCGCGCCGTGCCCTACGACACGCGCGCCATCCTGCGCCGCGCGCTCGAGAAGTACGCCGAGCACCAGTTCGTGTTCGGCCTGGAAGTCGAGTTCCACGTCTTCGGCATCCGCGATCCGCGGCTGCAGCCCGCCGACGCGGGGCAGCCCGGCAATCCGCCGGAGGTCGAGCTGCTGACCTCCGGCTACCAGTACCTGACCGAGCAGCGCTACGACCTGCTCGACCCGGTGTTCCAGATCCTGCGCGAGAACCTGTCCGCGCTCGAGCTGCCGCTGCGCAGCTTCGAGGTGGAGTTCGGGCCGAGCCAGCTCGAGGTCACGCTCGCGCCGCTCGCCGGCCTCGCGGCGGCGGACGCGATGGTGCTGTTCCGCAGCGCCGTGAAGCAAGTATGCCGCCGCCACAACCTGCACGCGACGTTCATGTGCCGGCCGAAGCTGCCGAACGTGATGTCGAGCGGCTGGCACCTCCACCAGTCGCTCACGCGCGGCGGCAGGAACGCGTTCACCTCGGCGGAGGAAGACCTCTCCGAGCTCGGCAGGCAGTACCTGGCCGGCCTGCTCGCGCACGCGCGCGGCGCCTGCGCCTTCAGCACGCCGACCGTCAACGGCTACAAGCGCTACCGTCCCTACTCGCTCGCGCCGGACCGCATCGTCTGGGGCAAGGAGAACCGCGGCGCGCTGCTGCGCGTCATCGGCGCGCCGGGCAGCGCCGCGACGCGGATCGAGAACCGCATCGGCGAGCCGGCGGCGAACCCCTACCTGTACATGGCGTCGCAGATCCATTCCGGCATGGACGGGGTGGCGACGCGGACCAGCCTGAAGCCGTCCGCCGACACGCCGTACGAGGCGAAGGCCGACGCCCTGCCGCACACGCTCGACGAAGCGCTGGACGCCCTGCGAAAGGACAAGCCGCTGCGCGCCGCCTTCGGCGATACTTTCGTCGACTACTACTGCCGGATCAAGCAAGCCGAAGTCGCCCGCTTCAACCTGGAAGTCAGCGACTGGGAGCACCGCGAGTATTTCGACCTGTTCTAGACTACGGCCGTGCTTACCCTCGAGCAGTACGAGAAGCTGATCCCTTCGTGCCACGTGCAGCACGAGGGCAAGACCATCAGCTACCTCACGCCCAGCACCTTCCTCAAATGGCGCGTCGACAGCCTGCACACCAAGGAGCCTTGTACCCTGGAGTGGATCGCGGGCTTCGGCGCCGGCGAGGTACTGATAGACGTCGGCGCCAACGTCGGCATGTATACCGTGTGGGCGGCGATGACGCGCGACGTCCGGGTGTTCGCGTTCGAGCCGGAGTCGCAGAACTACGCGCTGCTCAACCGCAACCTGATCCTGAACGGCCTGGGCGGGCGCGTGAAGGCCTATTGCCTGGCGCTGTCGGATACCGCCGGCTTCAGCGAGCTGCACCTCGCCGTGCTCGACGCCGGCGGCTCCTGCCACCAGCTCGGCGAGAAAGTCGACTTCAACCACCGCCCGGCGCAGCCCAAGTTCTCGCAGGGCTGCCTGTCGGCGCGCCTCGACGACCTGGTGCGCGACGGCGTGGTGCCGGCGCCGCAGCACGTCAAGATCGACGTCGACGGCTTCGAGCCCAAGGTGATCGCCGGCGCCGCGCAGGTATTGCGCGCACCCGGCACGCGCTCGCTGCTGATCGAGGTGAACCAGAACCTGCCCGACCACATGCAGATGGTGTCGGAGCTCAACGCCCTCGGCTTCCGCCACGACGCCGCGCAGGTGGCGCAGGCCGAGCGCAAGGACGGCCCGTTCAAGGGATGCGCGGAATATGTCTTCCATCGAGCCTGAGCTCGCGGTCCTCTACCGCATCGGCAACGCCACGGTGCAGGAGTACCCGTTCCCGCACATCTACGTGCCCGACGTCTTCCCGGCGGACTTCTACCAGGAGCTGCTGCGCAACCTGCCGCCGCAAGGCGTCCTGAAGACCCTCGGCGAGCTCGGCCGCATCCGCGGCGGCGACTATCCCGAGCGCGGCATCCTGCCGCTGACGGCGCAGGGCCTCGCCGCCCTCGAGGCGCCGCAGCGCGACTTCTGGGAGAAGCTGCGCGGCTGGCTCCTCGGCAAGCGCTTCGGCGACACCATGGTCGGCAAGTTCGCCCCCTACCTCTCGCAGCGCTTCAGCGACCTGCGCAGCCTCCGCTTCGACCACGAAGCCCTGGTGGTGCGCGACCGCACCAACTACGCGCTCGGCCCGCATACCGACACGCCGAGCAAGGTGCTCTCGTTCCTGTTCTACCTGCCAGCGGA
>DASUZH010000470.1:0-4265 GCA_036376975.1 Burkholderiales bacterium
GAGTCGTCGGCGCGGTTGTAGCCGCCGATCGCCGCGCGCGGCTCGATCGCGTTCGGCACCAGCCGGTTGTTGATGAACTCGAGCTTGGTGACGTGCGCCGCCTTCGCGAACGCCGCGTCGCATGCGCCCTTGTCGCCGAGCGCCCAGACGTAGCAGGTGTTCTGCGGCACGTCGTCGTGCACCAGCACCTTGCTGGCTCGCGCGGCCGCGGCGTCGACCACCGCCGGCAGCACTTCATAGTCGACCTCGACCAGCTCGGCGGCGTCGCGCGCCTGCGCCAGCGTCTCGGCGACCACCACCGCGACCTGGTCGCCCACGTGGCGCGCCTTGCCCTGCGCGAGGCAGGGGTGCGGCGGCTCCTTCATCGGCTGGCCGTTGACGTCGGTGATCAGCCAGCCGCAGGGCAGGCCGCCGACCTTCGCGCCGGCCAGGTCCTGGCCGGTGAACACGCCGAGCACGCCCGGCGCTTTCTTCGCCTTTTCAAGCTTGATGCTCTTGATGCGGGCATGCGCGTGCGGAGAGCGGACGAACGCGGCGTAAGCCTGGTTCGGCATCTGCACGTCGTCCGTGTACTGCCCCGCACCAGTGAGGAACCGGTAGTCTTCCTTGCGCGTGACGCGGGCGCCGATCAGCGGGGCGTTCATAGCTTGCCTCCCATCGCCTTCGCGCCGGCCATGATGCTCTTCACGATGTTGTGGTAGCCGGTGCAGCGGCACAGGTTGCCCTCGAGCGCCTCGCGCACCTCCTGCTCGGTCGGATTCGGGTGGCTCTTCGCGAAGTCGAGCGCGTTCATCACCATGCCGGGGGTGCAGAAGCCGCACTGCAGGCCGTGGTTGTCCTTGAACGCCTGCTGCATGGGGTGCAGGGTGCCGTCGGGCCGCGCCACGCCTTCGATGGTCATGATGTCGGCGCCCTCGGCCTGCATGGCGACGATCGAGCAGCTCTTGATCGCCTTGCCGTTCATCATCACGGTGCAGGCGCCGCACTGGGCGGTGTCGCAGCCGACGTGGGTGCCGGTCAGGCGCAGGTTCTCGCGGATCAGGGTCACCAGCAGGGTGCGCGCCTCGACTTCCGCGGCGACGGGCTTGCCGTTGACCTTCAACGCTACTTTGATTGCCATGCGGGAATCCTCCTCGGGGAAAAATATCCTAGCGCGGGCGTATCATTTACGCTACTCCCCATGCGACTCCCGCCCCATGCGACTCCTGATCGTTGAGGACGACGCCCCGCTCGCCTCCGGCCTGCGCCGCATCCTGGAAGCCGAGGGCCACGCGGTCGACGTCACCAGCCGCGGCGAGGACGCGGTGAGCGCCGCCTCGAGCGAGCGCTTTGATCTCGTCATCCTGGACATCGGCCTGCCGCAGATGGACGGCTTCGAGGTGCTGCGGCGCTTCCGCGCCGCGTCATCCGGCCGCGGCGCGCCGATGCAGGTGCTGGTGCTCACGGCGCGAGACGCGGTAGACGACCGCGTGCGCGGGCTCGACCTCGGCGCCGACGACTACATGGTGAAGCCCTTTGCCATGCCGGAGCTCACCGCGCGGGTGCGGGCGCTGCTGCGCCGCTCGCAGGCGCACGGCGGGCCGCGCATCGTGCACGGGCCGCTCGCGCTGGACACCGTGGCGAGGAGGGCGTTCCTGAGGAACGAGCCCCTCGAGCTCGCCGCGCGCGAATGGGCGGTGCTCGAGGTGCTGCTCGCCAAGGTGGAGAAGATCGTGTCGAAGGAGGCGATCATCCAGGCGGTGGCGGGCTGGGGCGACGATCTTTCGCCCAACGCGATCGAAGTCTACGTCTCGCGCCTGCGCGCCAAGCTGGAGCCGGCAGGGATCCGGATCCGCACCGTGCGCGGCTTCGGCTACATGCTAGAGGAGTTCAAAGGGTAGTCGGATGGCGCGCAGCCTCCGCGCGCACCTGCTGCGCCTGCTGCTGCCGCCGATCGCGGCGCTGCTCGCGGTGGGCGCGGTGGTCGCGTACTACCCGTCGATCGAGCCGGCCACCGAGGCCTACGACCAGGCGCTGTTCGACATCGGCATCGCGCTCGGCGCGCACGTGCGGGTGGGCGACCTGGAAGGCAAGCAGGGCTACGCCTTCGAGCTGCCGAGCGCGGTCGAGCAGGTGCTGCGCACCGACCGCTACGACACCATCTACTACCGCATCCTCAGCCCGGCCGGCTTCCACATCGCCGGCGAGACCGAGCTGCCGGTGCACGAGGGCGCCAGCGGGCCCTACGACGCCGTGTTCAAGGGCCAGCGCGTGCACGTGGTGTCGGTGCGCTCGCCGTGCGGCCCGGCGACCTGCCTGGTGCTGGTCGCGGAGACCTCGGTCAAGCGCTCGCGCCTGATGCGCGAGATCCTGCTTTCCAGCCTGCTGCCGCAGATGCTGCTCGCCGCGGCGACGCTGGTCATCGTCTGGTTCGGCGTCAAGCGCGGCCTCGGGCCGCTCGAGAGCCTGTCGGAGGAGATCAAGGAGCGCTCGCCGCGCGACCTGCGGCCGATCGACGCCGCCGCCGCGCCGGAGGAGACGCGGCCGCTGCTGGTCGCGCTGAACGGACTGCTCGAGCAGGTGGCCGAGGCGAGCCGCAACCAGCAGCGCTTCCTCGCCAACGCCGCGCACCAGCTGCGCACGCCGCTCGCCGGGCTGCAGGCGCACACCGAGCTCGCCCTGTCGCAGCCGGCGTCCGACGCGGTGCGCGCGCAGCTCGAGCAGGTGCGCCAGGCGACGATCCGCACCGCGCGCCTCGCCAACCAGCTGCTCGCGCTGGCGCGCGCGGAGCCCGGCGCGCGCCGCGACCCGGCGCGGGTCAACCTGAAAAGCGTGGTCGAGGCGGAGGCGGACGCCTGGGTGCACCAGGCGCTGGCGCGCGACGTCGACCTTGGCTTCGAGCTGGAGGGCGCGCCGGTGGAGGGCGACGCCTTCCTGCTGCGCGAGGCGCTCGCCAACCTGGTGCACAACGCGATCGAGTATTCCAGCCGCGGCGGGCGCGTCACGGTGCGCACCGGCGCCCGCAACGGCCATGCCTTCGCCGAGGTGGAGGACGACGGCCCCGGCATTCCGCCGGCCGAGCGCGCCCGCGTCCTCGAGCGCTTCTACCGCGTGCCGGGCACCTCCGGCACCGGCAGCGGCCTGGGACTCGCGATCGTGCGCGAGATCGCCTCCGGCCACGGCGCCGGCATCGAGCTCGGCGAGGGCGCGGGCGCTCGAGGCTGCCGAGTTGCGATAACATTTCCGCGCGGATAGTGTCCAAATCCCCATATGGATAGCGTTGATATCGAAGTGCTGCGGTCGGCCGAAGCCTGGCGCAAGGGCGGGCACCGCGTCGCCCTCGGCACCATCGTCAAGACCTGGGGCTCGGCGCCGCGCCCGGTCGGCGCGATGGTGGCGGTGCGCGACGACGGCCAGGTGCAGGGCTCGGTGTCGGGCGGCTGCGTCGAGGACGACCTCGTCGACAAGGTAAAGGCGAAGCTGGCGTCCTGGACGCGGCCCGAGCTGTTCACCTACGGCGTGACCAACGAGGAAGCGACGCGCTGGGGCCTGCCGTGCGGCGGCACGCTGCAGCTCGTGATGGAGCCGATCTCGGACCAGAGCGGCATCCCGGCGTTACTGGAGAAAATCGGCAAGCAGGAACTGGTGAAGCGCCGCCTCGAGATGGACAGCGGCCGCGCCTCGCTCGAGCCGGGGCGCTGGCAGGACGTGCTCGAGTTCGACGGCCGCGTGCTGTCGACGGTGCACGGCCCGCGCTGGCGCCTGGTGCTGATCGGCGCCGGTCAGCTGACGCGCTACCTCGCCGAGATGGCGCACATGCTCGACTACCACGTCACCGTGATCGACCCGCGCGAGGAGTACGCCGCGGGCTGGGACCTCGCCGGCGTGCCGCTCGACCGCGGCATGCCCGACGACGTGGTGCGCGAGCTGAACCTCGACGGGCACACCGCCCTGATCGCGCTCACCCACGACCCGAAGCTCGACGACCTGGCGCTCATGGAGGGCCTCAAGTCGGCGGCGTTCTACGTCGGCGCGATCGGCTCGAAGAAGAACAACGACGCGCGCCGCGTGCGGCTGCGCGAGTTCGACGTGTCGCAGGAGGAGATCGCGCGCCTGCGCGGCCCGGTCGGCCTGTACATCGGCTCGAAGACGCCGCCCGAGATCGCGGTCGCGATCCTCGCCGAGATGACCGCGGTGCGACACGGCGTGAGCGAGCCGTCGTGGGCGGCGAAGCCCGAGCGGCGCTTCGACCCTTCAGCCTGCGAAGTGCCCGCGGTCAAGACCCC
>DASUZH010000471.1:0-2381 GCA_036376975.1 Burkholderiales bacterium
AGCTGGCCGACCTGCTTCTGCTGGTCGGCGCCGCGGAAGTTGAAGCGCGCCAGGTAGGAGCGCGACGGCATCTGGAACTTGCCGACCTGGATCAGATCGTTCCCGCCCGAGATGTCTTCGAATACCGTCTTGTTGCTTTGCAATTCATCCCTCGACTGGTCGGCGTGGGCCAGCTTGACCGTCTTGCCGATGACGACCTTGCCCTTGTCCGCCTTCTCCTTCCCCAGGATCATTTTGAACAAAGTCGACTTGCCGGCGCCGTTCGGGCCGATGATGCCGACGATGGCGCCCGGCGGGATCTGGAACGAAAGCTTGTCGATCAGCAGCCGGTCGCCGTAGCCCTTGGTGACGTCCTTGAACTCGATCACCTCGTTGCCGAGGCGCTCGGCGACCGGGATGAAGATTTCCTGCGTTTCGTTCCTTTGTTGATTCTCGACCGACGACAATTCCTCGAAGCGCGCGAGCCTGGCCTTGGACTTGGTGCCGCGCCCCTTGGGGTTGGTCCGCACCCATTCCAGCTCGTGCTGCATCGCCTTGATGCGCGCCGCCTCCTGGCTCGCCTCGACCTGCAGGCGCTTCTCCTTCTGCTCCAGCCAGCTCGAGTAGTTGCCTTCCCAGGGGATGCCCATGCCGCGGTCGAGTTCGAGGATCCAGCCGGCGGCGTTGTCGAGGAAGTAGCGGTCGTGCGTCACTGCAACCACGGTGCCCGGAAAGCGCTGCAAGAACTGCTCGAGCCATTCCACGCTCTCGGCGTCGAGGTGGTTTGTAGGTTCGTCCAGCAGGAGTAAATCCGGCTTGGAAAGCAGCAGCCGGCAGAGCGCGACGCGGCGCTTCTCGCCGCCGGACAGCACGTCGACCTTCTGCTCCCAGGGCGGCAGCCGAAGCGCGTCGGCGGCGACCTCCAGCTCGTCGGCGCCGCCGGCGTTGAGCATCGCCTCCAGCTTCGCCTGCTCCTCGGCCAGCTTGTCGAAGTCGGCGTCGGGCTCCGAATACGCCGCGTAGACCTCTTCCAGGCGCTTCTTTGCCGCCGCGGTGTCGCCCATCGCCTCTTCCACGGCTTCTCTGACGGTAATATTTTTTCCAAGAACAGGCTCCTGTTCCAGGTAGCCGACGCGGATGTTCGGCATGCGGACCACTTCGCCCTCGTAGGCGTCGTCCACGCCCGCCATGATCCTCAGCAGCGAAGACTTGCCTGATCCGTTCAGACCAAGGACTCCGATTTTCGCTCCGGGGAAGAAGTTGAGCGAGATGTTCTTCAGGATGGTGCGCTTGGGCGGCACGACTTTCGCAACGCGCCGCATGGTGTACACGTACTGGGCCATAGGGTGCGCATGATACGGAAATTCCTGCCGGTATCCGCGCTCGCGTGCGCCTGTTCCGCTGGCGCCGCCGACGGCACGTGGAACTGGGAGAAGAGGCGGTCCGTCGGGGACGGCTGGGACCTGGGCGGATACTTGGAATTCTCGACCGGCGGCTGGCAGGGCACCGAGAAGGTAAGCGCCCTCGCCGCCACGCCGGTGTTCCGCATCGAGCGCTCCGACAGCGCCGTCGCGCCATACTTCGAAGGCGCCATCGGCCTGAACCTGCTGTCGCAGGTCGATGCCGCAGGGCGGGCGGGCGGCAGCCGCCTGCAGCTGAGCGACCACCTCGGCGCCGGCGTGCGCTTCGGCGAGCAGCGCCGGCACGAGATCGGCTTGCGCCTGCAGCACCTGTCCAACGGCGGCGTCGAGAGGCCGAATCCCGGAATGGCCTTCGCGACGGTGCGCTACCAGTACAACTTCGAGTAGTCCCTACCAGCGCAGCGTCAGGCCGAACAGCCAGGCGTCGCGGATCGCGGGGTCGTTGCCCCTGCGGTAGCCGCCGTCGAGGTCGAAGTCCTTGGTGACCGACCAGATGAACCCGACCACCGTGTTGAAGAACGCGCCCGACTCGACCTCCGGGTTGGAGTCCCAGGAGAAGTCGACCAGCAGGCGCAACGGCTTGAACAGCCGGTAGCCCGCCGCGGCCGAGAAATGGCCGAGCCAGTCGCGCTGCTCGATGACGTTCTCGTTGCTGCGCACGCCGAACGACGAATGGAACTCCCAGCGCTCGCCCTGCCAGGAAGCGATGCCGAGCACGCCGGCGTTGGTCTTGCCCGTGCCGAGGCCCTTCTGCTCGTCGCCGGTCGGCAGGAGCAGGCCGGCCTGCACGCCGAAGCTGAGCTGGTCCTTCTCGTAGAAGCGCCACTTCACGCCGACCCCCACGTCGAGGATGCCCTCGTGGCGCAGGTACGGCACGTCGACCTTGACGTCGATCGTCTCGGTGAGGCCGTAGGACAGCGTGGTGCCCGACTGGATGGCGCGCAGCGGCGGCACGTCCAGGTCGGGCTGCGGATCCTTCTG
>DASUZH010000472.1:0-2448 GCA_036376975.1 Burkholderiales bacterium
ATCGCCGGCGCCATCACGCTGGGCGCGATCAGCCCGGGGCCGAGCTTCGTCATGGTGGCGCGCACCGCCGTGGCAAGCTCGCGCGCCGACGGCCTGGCCGCGGCGCTCGGCATGGGCGTGGGCGGCGTGATCTTCGCCGCCGCCGCCCTGCTCGGGCTGCACGTGGTGCTGACCGCCGTGCCCTGGCTCTACCTCGGCCTCAAGGTCCTCGGCGGCGCCTACCTGCTGTTCCTCGGCGCCATGATCTGGCGCGGCGCGCGCAAGCCGCTGGCGATAGCCGAGGACGCGCCGGCGCGCACGTCCCGCCGCGCCTTCTGGCTCGGCCTCGCCACGCAGATCAGCAACCCGAAGACCGCGGTGGTCTACGCCAGCATCTTCATCTCGCTGCTGCCGCGCGAGGTGCCGCTCGCCGCGGCGCTGATCCTGCCGCTGCTGATCTTCGTGATCGAGGCCGGCTGGTACTCGATCGTCGCGCTGGCGTTGTCCGCGCCCTCGCCGCGCGCCGCCTACCTTCGTTCCAAGACCTGGGTGGACCGCGCCGCCGGCTGCGCGATGGGCCTGCTCGGCGCCAAACTGGTCGTCGACGCGACCCTGGATCAGGTCCGCGGATGAAGGCGCAGATCGTCGTCGCCTGCGGGTACGCCGTGCTGGTGGCGGTCTGCGCACTGGTGATGTCCACCGCGTTCCTTCGCGGAGGGCACCCGCCCGGTTCGGGCATCGTCAACCTGTTGGTGCTTCTGCTGGCGTATCCGATTTCGCTGTATGGGGTCGTCGCCGGATGGACGGCGCGCCCCGACGCGATCGCGAGCCGAACAAGGCAGGTCTATGTCATGACAGGCGTTTGCCTGTGCTTTGCCGTCGCCGTGACGCTGGTGCTGGTGGTGAAGTTCGTGCTCGGCAAGTCCATCTGACGCCGGTTCGCGTCTTTCCCTACTCGACGCGCACGTTAGCGGCCTTGACCACCTTCTCCCAGCGCGCCAGGTCGTCGCGCACCTGGGCGGCGAAGTCGGCGGGCGAATTGCCGACCGGCTCGATGCCGAGCGTGGCGTAGCGCTCCTTCACGAAGGCCGATTGCAGCACCACGGCGAGCTCCTTCTGCAGGCGCTCCACGACCGGCCGCGGCGTGGCGGCAGGGGCGAAGATGCCGGTCCAGGAGGAGACGTCGAAGCCGGCGAGGCCGCTTTCCTGGAAGGTCGGCACATCCGGCAGCGCGGCCGAGCGCTTCGCGCCGGGCACGCCGAGCGCGATCAGGCGGTTGGTGCGCACGTGCTGCTGGGCGCTCGCGATGGCGGTGAAGACGAGCGGGATCTGCCCGCCGACGACGTCGACCACGGCGGGCCCGCCGCCTTTGTACGGGACGTGCTCGAGCTGCGCGCCGGTGCGCTGCTTCAGCATCTCGCCGGCGAGGTGGGGGGTGCCGCCGGTGCCCGAGGTGCCGTAGGGCAGCGGTCGCGTCTTGCCTAGTTGGATCATCTCCTGCAGCGTCTTCGCCGGCAGCGACGGATGGGCGACCAGGATCAGCGTGGCGTCGCCGAGCTTGGTGACCGGCGCGAAATCCTTCAGCGTGTCGAAGCCGGTTTTCGGGAACACGTGCGGGTTGATCACCATCGTGCCGTCGAAGCCGAGCAGCAGCGTGTAGCCGTCGGGCGCCGCCTGCGCCACCTGAGACGTGCCGATATTGCCGCTCGCCCCGGCGCGGTTCTCCACCACCACCTGCTGGCCGAGGCGCTGGCCGAGCGGCTCGGCGATCACGCGCGCGCTGTTGTCGGCGACGCCGCCGGGGGCGAACGGCACCACGATGCGGATCGGTTTGCTCGGCCAGTCCTGCGCCTGAGCGGTGAGCGCCAGGGCGGCGGCGCAAGCGACGAGGAATTTTTTCATGCCGGACATTCTAGAATGACCCGATGCGCCGTGGCTTCACGTTGATCGAGATGATGGTGGTCCTGGCGGTCATCGCCATCCTGGCGCTGATGGCGTACCCGACCTACCAGACCAAGCTGGTGGGCGACCAGATCAACGAGGCGCTGCCGCTCGCCGACCTCGCGAAGGCGCCGGTGGCCGCGTCATGGATGCTGCTCAGGGTCTTCCCCGCCGACAACGCCGCGGCGGCGCTGCCGCCGCCGGAGAAGATCGTCAGCAACCTGGTCAGCGCAGTGGTGGTCGAAGGCGGCGCGATCCACATCACCTTCGGCAACCGCGCGAACGGCGCCATCCGGGGAAAGGTGCTGACCCTGCGTCCCGCGGTGGTCGAGGACGCCCCGGTCGTCCCGGTGGCCTGGGTATGCGGCCTCGCGCCGGTGCCGGGCAACATGACTGCGAAGGGCGCGAACCGCACCAGCGTTCCCGCCAACTACCTGCCGCTCAAGTGCCGTTCCTAGGAACCAGGAACTCGACCGCGGCGCCGTCGACGCGCACGTCGACCAGGCCGGCGATCTCGTCCGCGTCCGC
>DASUZH010000473.1:0-2261 GCA_036376975.1 Burkholderiales bacterium
ATCGGCGCGGCCAAACTCGACGATGCTTCGGCGCTGCGTGCCGAGCTGAAGAAGCATGGCGACGAGCCGCCCGCTCATTGGAGCCTGGCCCACCTGCAGTTCGCCGTGTTCGAGGAACTGGTCGAGCCGCACCTGTGGGAACCGACCTTCATCGTCGACCACCCGGTCGAGGTGAGCCCGCTGGCGCGCGCGTCCGACGCCGACCCCACGCGCACCGAGCGCTTCGAGCTTTACATCACCGGCCGCGAGATCGCCAACGGCTTCTCCGAGTTGAACGATGCGGAGGATCAGGCGGCGCGTTTCCAGTCCCAGGCCACCAACAAGGAGGCTGGCGACGAAGAGGCGATGTACTACGACGCCGACTTCATCCGCGCACTCGAGTACGGCATGCCGCCGGCAGGCGGCTGCGGCATCGGCATCGATCGCCTGGTGATGCTGCTGACCGACTCGCCCAGCATCCGCGACGTGATCCTGTTCCCGGCGCTGCGCCGGGAAGGCTGAGGTCGCGCTAGCCGTTCTTGAAGCTCGGGCTGCGTTTGTTCAGGAAGGCGTCCATGCCTTCCTTCTGATCCTCGGTCGCGAACAGCGAGTGGAACAGTCGCCGCTCGAACATCACGCCATCGGACAGCGGCGCCTCGAAGGCGCGGTTCACCGCCTCCTTGGCCATCGCCACGCTCGGTCCGCTCAGCGCGCAGATCGCAGCCGCGGCGGCGAACGCTTCGTCCATCAGCTTGTCGGCGCCCACCACGCGCGACACCAGCCCGGCGCGCTCAGCTTCAGTCGCGTCCATCATGCGCGCGGTCAGGATCAGATCCATCGCCTTGCTCTTGCCCACTGCGCGCGGCAGCCGCTGCGTGCCGCCGGCGCCGGGGATGATGCCGATCTTGATCTCGGGTTGACCGAACTTCGCGGTGTCGGCGGCGATGATGAAGTCGCACATCATCGCCAGCTCGCAGCCACCGCCGAGCGCGAAGCCGGCCACCGCGGCGATCACCGGTTTCCTCACGCGGCGGATGGTCTCCCAGTTGCGCGTGATGAACTCGTTGCGGTGCACGTCCATGTAGCTGTACTTGGCCATCGCCGCGATATCGGCGCCGGCGGCGAACGCCTTCTCGCTGCCGGTGACCACGATGCAGCCGATGGTGTCGTCGGCATCGAATGCCAGCAGTGCGGCACCGAGCTCGTCCATCAGCGCGTCGTTCAGCGCGTTGAGCTGCTTCGGGCGGTTCAGCTTGGCGACGCCGATGCGGCGTGGGCCGTCGCCGTGGGTGGAGGTGAGGATCAGCGGCTCGCTCATCGGGACTCCTGCGGCACTTCAAAAAAAGCGGAATGCCCCGATTGCAACACAGGGCAGCCCGGGACTTCAGCGCTGCGCCGCCTGCTGCGGTGCGCGCTGCAGCTGCAGGTCGATGAAGTTGCCGCCTTCCTGCTGCACCAGGATGCGCACCGGCAGGTATTGCAGCCCCGGCGCGAACCACATCTGCGCGGTGAGATCGGTGCTCGATTTGGCCAGGCGCCGCGGCTTCACGTGCATCGCACCCACCTCGCCGAACGGCATCTGCAGGGTCTCGTGCCCGATCACGTCGTATTGCCAGACTTCGACGCGGCGCGGCAGCGCCAGCGGCACCTCGATGCTGCGACCGGCCTGCAGCATCTGCGGATGCGTCGTGAACAGCCAGGTGAGCTGCACGAACAGGCTCGCCTCGTCCTGCACGCCAGGCAGCGTCGGGGCCTCGCGCCCTTCGGGCAGACGCACCCGCTCGGCCTCGAAGTCCATCGCCCAGCGCCGGCTCCTGAAAGCAACGCGCTGCTCGCCTTCGAAGCGGCGCGGCGTCAGCCCACTGTCGCCCAGTTCGCCTTCGCTGCTGGCCCGGCGCACCAGCAGCGGCGCGAAGCTGGCACCGACGATGGCCTCCAGGTGTACCTGGTAGCGCAGTCCGACGCGGATCCACTCGACCGTGGCCGAGCCTTGCACCTCGCCTCGATAGTTGCCATTCATCAGGTAGGTCAGGCGTGTCGAGGGTGGCCAATCGAACGCAGCGGCCACTGCGCTGGCCACCGGCGTCGGGACGGCGGCGGCCTCCGCAGGGCCGGGCGCCGAGGCCGCTGCGACCGGTGGCACCGACGGCTCAGAAGCCACGGCCATCGGCGGCAAGGCGGGCGCGGACGCGGGCGCCGCCGACATTGGCGGCGGCAACGGCTCCACCTTGACAGTGATGGGGCTGTCGAGCACCGGGGGCGCTGGCGCCGATGCCGCGGGT
>DASUZH010000474.1:0-5527 GCA_036376975.1 Burkholderiales bacterium
CGGCATGGGCAGCCGGCTGCTGCGGCACTGGCTGCACCATCCGCTGCGGGACCGCAAGGCGCTGGAAGCGCGCCACCAGGCGGTGGCGTGCCTGGCGGACAAATCCGGCGGCGTGCACAAGGTATTGCGCGGTTTCTCCGACGTGGAGCGGATCACCTCGCGGGTCGCGTTGCGAAACGCACGGCCGCGCGAGCTGGCGGGCCTGCGGGACAGCCTGGCTCTTCTGCCCGCCTTGCAGGCGGCGCTGCCGGCAGGCAGCGCATTGCTCGACGAATCGCGTAACGATCTCTCGGTACCCGAGAGATGCCTCGACCTGCTGCGCAAGGCGGTGCACCCCGAGCCGGCGGCGCGCGTGATCGACGGCGGCGTCATCGCCGACGGCTACCGGCCCGAGCTCGACGAGTTGCGTGGGCTGCAGTCAAACGCGCACAAATACTTAAGTGATCTAGAGATAAAAGAGCGGGAGCGCACTGGCATCCCTAACCTGCGCGTGGCATACAACTCGGTGCACGGCTACTACATCGAGATCACGAACTCCCACGCCGCGAAGGTGCCGGACGACTACCGCCGCCGCCAGACGCTGAAGAACGCCGAGCGCTACATCACGCCGGAGCTGAAGGCGTTCGAGGACAAGGCGCTGTCGGCGCGCGACCGCGCGCTGGCGCTGGAGAAGTCGCTGTATGACGAGCTGCTCACGCTGCTCAACGACTTTCTGAAGGAGCTGCAGGCCATCGCCCGCGCGCTCGCACAGGTCGACGTCCTGGCCTGCTTTGCGTCTCTTTCAGAGAAAAGAAACTACGCGCGCCCGCAGTTCGTGGACGACAACCGGCTGGAGATCGAGGGCGGGCGGCATCCGGTGGTCGAAGCGCAGATCGACAATTTCATCGCCAACGACGCCCGCCTCGCGCCCACCCGCCGGCTGCTGCTGATTACCGGCCCCAACATGGGCGGCAAGTCGACCTACATGCGGCAGGTGGCGCTGATCGCGCTGCTCGCGCACGTCGGCTCGTACGTGCCGGCGAAGGCGGCGCGGCTCGGCCCGCTCGACCAGATCTTCACGCGCATCGGCGCCGCCGACGACCTCGCCGGCGGCCGCTCGACCTTCATGGTGGAGATGACCGAGAGCGCGGCGATCCTGCACAACGCGACCGAGCGCAGCCTGGTGCTGATGGACGAGGTCGGGCGCGGAACCTCCACCTTTGACGGCTTGGCGCTCGCCTGGGCCATCGCAGGATTCTTGATCCAAAAAAACAAGTCTCTCACGCTGTTCGCGACGCACTACTTCGAGCTGACCCGCCTCGCGCTCGAGCACAAGGACGTCGCCAACGTGCACCTCGACGCCGTCGAGCACAAGGACACGGTGGTGTTCCTGCACGCGGTCGAGGAAGGCCCCGCCAGTCAGAGCTACGGCCTGCAGGTCGCCGGCCTCGCCGGCGTGCCGAAGGCGGTGATCCGCCAGGCGAGCCGCTACCTCCAGCTGTTGGAGGAAGCGAGCGTCGCGCGCGGCAACCAGGAAGACATGTTCGCGAAGACCCGGCAGCCGGAGCCGGCGCCGCAGGCCGACGCGCTGCGCGAGGCGCTCCTCGCGATCAACCCCGACGAGCTCACTCCGCGCGAGGCGCTCGAGCTGCTCTACCGACTGAAGAAGCTCGGCTAGCGCCTCAGCGCTTCTGCATGCCGACGAACTTGGCGACCGCGTCCATGTTGCGCTCCTGCTCCTCCATCGAGGCCGCGAACTCGGCTGCGTTGCCCGGGTAGTTGATCTGCGCCGTGGCGACCAGCCGCTCGGCCACCGCCGGCTCGCCCGCCACCGCCTTGATGTCGGCGGCGATGCGGTCGCGCGCGGCGCTCGACAGGTTGCTGCCGCGCGCCGCCATCACCCCGACCAGCCCGTCGAAAGTCAGATCGGGAAAACCCAGCTCGGCGACGGTGGGCAAGTCGAGTCCCTGCACGCGGGCGCGGTTTTGCACGGCGACCAGCTTGATGCGCCCGCCCGAGAGCTGCGGGCGCACGATGGCGTAGGCCGAGCTGTAGAGCTGCAGCCGGTTCTCGACCAGGTCGGTCACCGCCGCGGTCGGATTCTTGTACGGAACGCGCACCGCCTGGATGCCCGCCTTCTTGAAGAACGCCTCGAGCACGACGTCGGTCACCGCCACCACGCTGGTCCAGTTCAGCTTGCCCTGCTCCCGGCGCGCGTAGTCCACCACGTCCTTCAGCGAATTGAAGCCCGCCGCGACCGGCACGGCGAGCGTGACCACCGTGCTCGTCACGCGCGCCACCGGCACCAGGTCCTTCGGGTCGTACGGCATCTTCTCGAGCGTGTACGGATGGCCGACCAGGCTGGCCGTCGGTCCCCACAGCAGCGTGTGATCGTCCTTCGCGGAGAGCACCGCGTTGATGGCGATCACGGCATCGCCGCCGGGGCGGTTCTCCACCACCACCGGCTGTCCCCAGCGCGCGGTGAGCCGGTCGGCGAACAGCCGCGCGCCGATGTCGGCGCCGGAGCCCGGGCCGAGCGGCAGGATGAGCTTGACCGGCCGCGTCGGCCACGACTGCGCCGACGCAGGCAACGCGGCGAGCGCGAGCGCGAGAACGGCGAATAGACGAGCGAATGCGTACATTGGAATATCCTCCTCGACCGAAACCTATACTCGAACGGACACCGATGGCAATACGAAATGTCGGAATCATCGGGCTCGGCCGCATGGGCCTGCCGATGGCGCAGCACCTGCGGGCGAAGGGTTTCGCAGTTTCGGGCTGCGACCCCGCGGCTCCGGCTCGCGACCGAGGCAAGGGCGCAGGCGTTGCCGTACTCGGCTCGCCGCGCGAGGTGGCTCAGTCGAGCGAGCTGGTCATCGTGGTGGTGGGCTACGACAACGAGGTCGAAGCGGCTCTGTTCGGGCCGGATGGCGTAGCCGGGGCGCACAAGCGCGGCCTGATCGTGGCGATCGGATCGACCATCGCGCCCGCCTATGCCCGGCGCCTGGCGCAGCGCCTCGCGGAAAAGAGCATGCTGCTGGTCGATGCGCCGCTTGCGCGCGGCGAGGCGGCGGCCGTGGCGGGCAAGCTGCTGCTGTTCGGCGGCGGCGACGAGCGCGCGTTCGAGGCCTGCCGCGCCGCGTTCGGCGCGTTCGCCTCGGACCTGTTCTACCTCGGCGGCGCGGGCGCCGGCCAGGTCGGCAAGATGGTCAACAACCTGGTGCTCTGGGCGTGCACCTCGGCGAACGACGAGGGCCTGCGCCTCGGCGAGGCGCTCGGCGTCGACGCCGAGCGTCTGCGCGCGGCGCTGCGCCACAGCAGCGCGCAGAACTGGTCGATGGACAACCGCGCCGAGCTCTCCGGCATGCCGTGGGCGGAGAAGGACATGGCGATCGTGCTGCAGGAAGCCGACGTCGCGCGCCTAAGCCTGCCGCTGTGCGGCACGGTCAAGGAAACCATCAAGGGGCTGAAGATCCGCATGGGGCTCGGGCTGCCGCGCGGCGGCTGAGACGATGCGCAGTTCCGCGCCGCCGCGGTCGGCGTCGCCGTTTGCATAGGTCTCCGCGCCGATCAGGACCAGACCTTCGCCGCCAATGCGGTAGCGCCGGCCGGGGCCGAGGAAGCTGTCGCCGGCGCGGCCGTCCTCGGTGATCCACACGCGGCCTTGCAGCACCTCGATCGCCACGCCGCGCGCGCCGCGCAGCCGCAGGAAGTCGTTGCGCTTGAGCTTGAGGATCATGCCGCCATGCTGCGCGCGTTTTTCCGTCCACAACAGTTTCAGCTGTTATAGACTGTGCCCATAACAGTCTCCTCTGGCGAGAACTGTTATGAACCACTTTGGAGCCAACTGTATGGGCGATGCCGCGCCGCTGTACCACCAGGTTGCCGACCATATCCACGAGCTGGTGCGCGCCGGGACGCTGCGCGCCGGCGAGCGCGTGCCTTCGGTGCGCAGGCTGTCGCAGCAGCGCCGCGTGAGCGTGTCCACCGTGCTGCAGGCCTATCAGCGGCTGGAGGACATCGGCGTGATCGAGGCGCGCCCGCAGTCCGGCTACTACGTGAAGCGCCTGCCGGCGGCGGTGCAGGAGCCGGCGGCGTCGAAGCCGCCGCAGCGCGCGCTCACGGTGGAAGTCAACGCGCTCACCGAAGCGGTGCTCGCCTACGCGACCGATCCCGAGTACGTCGCTTTCGGCTCGGCCTGCCCGGCGCCCGAGCTGTTCGCGCTCGAGCGGGTGCGGCGCGTGCTTTCCTCCACCGCGCGGCGCGAGAGCGGCGCGCTCGGCCGCTACGGCCTGCCGCCGGGCACCGAGCGGCTGCGCCGCGCGATCGCGCGCCGGGCGCTCGAGTGGGGCTGCCGCACCGACCATCGCGACATCGTCACCACCACCGGCTGCATGGAGGCGATCAACCTCGCGTTGCGCGTGGTGACCAAGCCCGGCGACTTGGTGGCGCTGGAATCGCCCACCTACTACGGCTTCCTGCAGATCCTGCAGAGCCTCGGCCTGCGCGCGCTCGAGATCCCCACCCACCCGCGCAGCGGAATCTCGATCGAGGCGCTCGAGCTCGCGCTCGCCGAGCACCCGGTGAAGGCGGTGCTGGTGATGCCCAACGTCTCCAACCCGATCGGCGCCTCGATGTCCGACGTGGCGAAGAAGCGCCTGGTCGAGCTGCTGGCGGCGAAGGGCGTGCCGCTGATCGAGGACCATATCTACGCCGAGCTGCAGTTCGGCGGCCCACCGCCGCGGCCGGCCAAGGCCTTCGACCGCTCGGGCAACGTCATGCTGTGCAGCTCGTTCTCCAAGACGCTGGCGCCCGGGCTGAAGGCCGGCTGGATCGAGCCCGGCCGCTGGCGCGACTCGGTGCGCCTGCTGAAATTCATGTCGAGCGGCGGCGCCAACGAGCTGATCGAGATCGCGGTGGCCGAGCTGATCGAGTCGGGCGGCTACGAGCGCTCGCTGCGCCAGCTGCGCCGGCGCTTCGAGCAGCAGGTGGACAACGCGCGCGGCGTCATCGCCGAGTCGTACCCGAAGGGCACGCGCGTCACGCGCCCCGCCGGCGCCTACATCGTCTGGGTGGAGCTGCCCAAGGGCTGCGACACGGTCGCCATGTTCGACAAGCTGCTCGAGCGCGGCATCACCATCGGGCCCGGGCCGATGTTCTCGGCCTCGCAGCGCTACCGCAACTGCATGCGCCTGAGCATCGGCCAGGCGTGGTCCGGACGCGAGGAACGCGCGCTGCGCGAGATCGGCCGGCTCGCTGGAGAGTGCGCCGGCTGAAGCTATACTCGGCCGATGCAGCTGGTCGACATCGGCGCGAACCTCACGCACGCGTCGTTCCAGGCGGATGTCGCTGAAGTAATCGCCCGCGCGCGCCAGGCCGGCGTGGCGCAGATCATCGTCACCGGCACTACGGTGGAAGACAGCCGCAAGGCTTTGGCGCTTTCAGAGCCTTCCGACTTCCTGTTCGCCACCGCCGGGATCCACCCCCACCACGCGCGCGATTGCGGGCCCGGCACGGTTCCGGCGCTGCGTGAGATCGCGAAGCACCC
>DASUZH010000475.1:0-2420 GCA_036376975.1 Burkholderiales bacterium
CGCAGCAGCGCGAACTCGGCCTTGCCCAGGCCGAGATCCTCGCGGCGCGCGTAGCGTTTCCTGGCCATCCGGCAAAAGTATACGGGGGCTTGACAAGTGTACTATCCATGGCTGTATAGTTCAGTAGTGAACAAACGCCGCGAGCCGCCGCAGGACGTGATGTGGTCGCTGCTGCAGGCCGCCGGCGCGGTCGAGGGCCGCATCGAGGAAGCGCTCGCCGGCGTCGGCCTGTCGGGCGCCAAGCTCGCCGCGCTGACCCAGCTGGTCGAGGCGGGCGAGCCGGTGACGCTCGGCGAGCTCGCCGAGCAGTGCGCCTGCGTGCGCTCCAACATCACGCAGCTGGTCGACCGCCTGGAGAGCGAGAAGCTGGTGAAGCGCGTGGCCGACGCGAACGACCGGCGCAGCCTGCGCGCGCAGATCACGCCGCTCGGCCGCGAGCGCCAGGCGGCGGGCGCGAAGAAGGTCGATGCGGTGCGCAAGCAGCTCGCCGGCGCGCTGAAGGCGATCGACGGCGAAGCGCTGCAGCGCGCGCTCGACGACCTGATGCCCATTTCAAAGAAGTAACCAGATCGAAACAATCGCCGCTCGCATGCGCCTTACAATGCCCTCTTCCGCACTGCAACATTCCCGGGACGTCGCCATGAGTTTCAAACATTTCCTATTTGCGG
Source organism: Burkholderiales bacterium (assembly GCA_036376975.1). Taxonomy (GTDB): domain Bacteria; phylum Pseudomonadota; class Gammaproteobacteria; order Burkholderiales; family SG8-39; genus SCGC-AG-212-J23. Next base: position 669 of record DASUZH010000475.1, read on the forward strand.
CCGCGCTGACTTCCACGGCGATCGTCGCCGGATGCGGCCAGTCGAACGGCCAGGACAAGGGCGGCAAGGGGCACGGCGGTCCCGGCGGCGGCATGCCGGCCCCCGAGGTCAACGCCATCACCGTGGAGCCGAAGACGGTGCCGGTGACTTACGAGTACGTCGGGCAGACCGCCGGCTCGCGCGAGGTCGAGGTGCGCGCGCGCGTCACCGGCATCCTGCTCGCGCGCAACTTCAAGGAGGGCGGCCGGGTCGAGAAGGGCCAGTCTCTGTACACCATCGATCCGGCGCCGTTCCAGGCGGTCGCCGCGCGCGCCGAGGCCGATGTCGCGGCGGCCGAGGCGCGCCTCGAGCAGGCGACGCGCAATGCCGCGCGCATGAAGCCGCTCTACGCCGAGAAGGCGGTGAGCCAGAAGGAGTTCGACGACGCGGTGTCGAGCGAAGCCATCGGCGCCGCGGACGTCAAGGCGGCGCGCGCGCGCCTGCAGGAAGCGCGCCTCAACCTCAGCTACACCAAGGTCGAGTCGCCCGCCGGCGGCGTGGCGAGCCGCTCCAACCGCTCCGAGGGCTCGCTGGTATCCGGTCCCGACGTGCTGCTCACCACCGTCATGCAGGTCGACCCGATCTGGGTCAACTTCGGCATCCCGGACAACGAGGCGGCGCGGCTGCAGAAGGAGGTCGAGGCCGGGCGCATCACGCTGCCGAAGGGCGGCTTCGAGGTGCAGCTGCGGCTCGCCGACGGCTCGACCCACGGCAAGAGCGGGCGGCTGAACTTCTCCGACGTGCGCATCAACCCGGCCACCGGCACGCGCGAGGCGCGCGCGGAGCTGCCCAATCCGAACGGCGGCGCGCTCGCGCCCGGGCAGTTCGTGCGCGTGGTGCTGAAGGGCGCGACCATCCCGAACGCCGCCTCGGTGCCGCAGCGCGCGGTGCTGGAGAGCCCGCAGGGCGGCAAGTTCGTCTATGTCATCGACGACAAGGGCACCGCGCAGCCGCGCCCGGTCGAGGTCGGCAGCTGGTCGGGCGACACCTGGATCATCACCGCGGGCCTGAAGGGCGGGGAGAAGGTCATCATTGATGGCGTGATGAAGATCGGCCCGGGAGCGCCGGTGAAGATCTCCGAGCCGAAGCCGGCAGCGAAGAAGTAATCATGCTCTCGAGATTTTTCATCGACCGGCCCATCTTCGCGGCCGTCTTGTCCATCTTCATCGTGCTCGCCGGCCTCGCCGCGATGCGCGTGCTGCCGATCGCGCAGTACCCGGAGATCTCCCCGCCGGTGGTCACCGTCACCGCGATCTACCCGGGCGCCTCCGCCCCGGTGCTCGAGTCGACCGTCGCCGCGCCGCTCGAGAACTCGATCAACGGCGTCGAGAACATGATCTACATGAACTCGACCTCGTCGGCCAACGGCATGGTGCAGATCCAGGTCACGTTCGAGATCGGCACCGACATCGACAAGGCGACGCTCAACGTCAACAACCGCGCCAAGCAGGTCGAGCCGAAGCTGCCGGCGGAGGTGCGCCGCCAGGGCGTCACGGTGGAGAAGGGCTCGTCGGCGTTCCTGCAGGTGCTGGCGTTCTACTCGCCCGACGGCCGCTACGACGAAATCTTCACCTCCAACTACGTCACGCTCAACATCCTGGACGAGATCAAGCGCGTGCCCGGCACCACGCTGGTGCAGATCTTCGGCGCCAAGGACTACGCCATGCGCATCTGGATGCGCCCGGACAAGCTGGCGCAGCTCAAGCTCGCGCC
>DASUZH010000476.1:0-9070 GCA_036376975.1 Burkholderiales bacterium
GCCGAAGGCGGCGCGCGCTTTGTCGAGCGTATCGCCGGGCGCGCTTTCCGCGTGGGCGCGCATCATCCGACGCAGCGGCTCCAGGTGCGCCCATCCGGGCATCGCGTTATAGCTGACCATCGCCAGTCCGCCGGGCTTGAGCCGCGTGCGCAGGAACTCGACGATCTCGCCGCGCACCGCCTGCGGCACCCAGCTGTAGACGCCATGCAGGACGATGAAGTCGAAGCGCGGCAGGTCCTCGCGCAGCATCTCGCCGATGCTCTTCGCGTACAGGCGCAGGTTGCCGATGCCCGCGTGCGCGCGCAGCGCCTCGGCGTGGGCGATGTGCGGCGGGTTGAAATCGCAGGCGTGGAACTCGCCCTTGGGGTGCAGCGCGGCCAGCACGAGCGGCGTGGTCGCCTTGCCGCAGCCGAGCTCGCACCAGGTGAAGGGCCGCTCGAGGCGCGGCGCCGAGTAGCCGTTGACCAGCGCGACGTAGGCGAGGCGGGCCGGCGAAAGATGATCGAAGAAATCGCCGGTGTACTCGACGTCGGTGACGTAGCCCTGCTCCGGCTCTCCTGCCGATGGGCTCAGGGTTCGGTCCACATGCGCAGCAGGTTGTGGTACGTGCCGACCAGCGAGACCAGCGCGGGGTGCCCGGGATGGTCGCGCGTCAGGCGGACGATCGACATGTCGAGATCGAACAGCAGCGCGCGGCGGGCGTCCTCGCGCACCATGCTCTGGATCCAGAAGAACGAGGCGACACGCGCGCCGCGCGTCACCGGGGTAACGCGATGCACGCTGCTCGCCGGGTAGAGCACCATGTCGCCCGCCGGCAGCTTCACGCTGTGCGTGCCGTAGTTGTCCTCGACGACCAGCTCGCCGCCGTCGTACTCCTCCGGCGCCGCGAGAAATAGCGTCGCCGACAAGTCGGTGCGCATGCGGATGCGGCTCTGCGCGTGCGTGCGGATGGCCGAATCGACGTGGTTGCCGAAGGTCATGCCCGCGCCGTAGCGGTTGAAGAGCGGCGGAAACACCTGCTTGGGCAGAGCGGCGGAAAAGAACAACTGGTTGCGCGCCAACGCGGCGAGCACCGCTTCGCCCAGCTCGCGCGCATCGGCCGAGTCCTCGGCGAGCTGCTCGTTCTTCTTCGCTTGCGCCGCCTGGTAGCCGGAGGTGGCGTTGCCGTCCACCCAGGCCGCCGCGCCGAGGCGCGCGCGCACGCGCGCGAGCTCCTCGGCGTTCAGTACCTGGGGGACCTGGAGCAGCACCGCTAGAAGTTGTACCGCATGGTCAGGAACCCCTGGCGCGGCGCGGCCGGCAGCACGCGGCTCGGGCTGTTGTTGTAGGCGCCGTAGTAGTAGAACTCGTCGGTGAGGTTCATCAGGTTGAGGCGGATCTCGTACTTCTTCTGCACGTACGCGAGCGTGGCGTCCCAGCGGACGTATTCCGGCAGCTGCGCCGTGTTCGCGTCGTCCATCCAGACCTCCTGCGACCAGAACGCGCCGCCGCCGACCTCCCAGCCGCCGCCCAGCCGGTAGACGGTCCACACGTTGCCCGCCTCGGTCGGCACGCCGAGCGGGCGCTTGCCGACGGTGTTCTGCCCCGCCGGCGTCGCGCTGGCGGTGAGGATCTCGCCGCTCATGACGGCCATTCCCGCGTTCACGTCCCAGTTCGGCGTGATGTGCCCGGTGACCTGCAGCTCGATGCCGTCGACGCGGCGCTTGCCGCCGAGCACCGTGGTGCCGGTGTCGTCGGTGATGCGCTGGTTGATCTTCTCGTTGCGGAACAGCGCGGTGCGCAGGCTGATGCCGGTGCGGAAGTCCCACTGCGCGCCGACCTCGGAGCCGCGGTTCTCTTCCGGCTTCAGGTCGTCGTTGATGGCGCTCAGGTTGGTGCCGGTCGCGCCGTAGACGCCGAGCTCGCCGGACGGGTTGTACGAGTTGCCGGCGGAGACGTAGTAGGACTGCGCCGCCGTAGGCTGCCAGATCAGGCCGGCGCGGCCGCTCAGCATGTTGTCGGTGCGCTTGAACGGCCCGGTGCCGTTGGCCGGCGTGAAACCGCTCTCGTCGAAGGTTTGCGCCTCGGTTTCGTAGCGCTCCCAGCGCACGCCGAGCAGCGCCTTCCATTGCGGGCTGAACTCGAGCTGATCCTGCGCGTAGAACGCGACGGTAGTCGCCTCGGAGATCGCGCGCTGGAACGGGCCGCGGTCGATGAAGCTCAGGCTGACGTTCGGGTCGACGCCCGCGACCAGCGGAGTCGTCACCACCGGCGCATCGAGCGCCTGCGTCGCCGGGTTGGCGTCGAGCCCCTTGTTGTAGCGGTTGAGCCGCTCGCGCGCGAGCTCGACGCCGCCGAGCAGCGTGTGCTTGACCGATCCGCTGGCGACCTTCCAGGTCAGCTCGGTCTGGCTGATGATCGCGTCGTCGTCGTTCACCTTGGTGCGTCCCTTGTCGTGCTGGCGCTGCAGCTGCAGCTGCTCGATCGGGGTCGTCGCGGTGAGGGCCTTGCCGTTGATGTCCTTGGCCGCGACCGACGGAATGGTCGCCTCCACGTCGCGCTTGTAGCCCGCCCAGCGCAGCGTCTCGCGCACCTGCAGCGAACCGCTCAGCTGGTGGTCGATGCGCGCGGTGAACATGTTGGTCTCGTGCTCGGTGCGGTCGTACTGAGCCAACCCGAAATAGGTCTTGGCGTCCGCGTCCGGCCAGAAGCCGCGGAAGCCCATCGCCGCGCTGTACAGAGTCGGCTGGCCGTAGTCGGTGACGTCGTTGGTCTTCAGGTAGTAGTAGGACAGCGTGACGTCGGTTTTCTCCCCGATGCCGAAGCGGAAGCTCGGCGCGATGCCGACCTTCTCGATGCCCTGCGGGTAGCGGTAGTAGCCCGAGTCCTCCCAGAGCGCGTTCAGGCGGAATGCGCTCGCCTCGCCGGTCTTGACGTTGAGGTCCGCAGTCAGGCGCTTCTTCTCCTCGGACCCGACCTCGAGCGCGATCTCGCGGCGACCGAGCAGTCCCGGCGTCTTCGACACCTGGTTGATCACGCCGCCGGTCGAGCCGCGGCCGAACATGAGCGACGACGGCCCCTTCAGGACGTCGACCTGCTCGATGTTGAACAGGTCGCGGTTGTACTCGCCGATGTCGCGCACGGCATCCAGGAAGATGTCGCCGCCCGCCGGAAACCCGCGGATGTAGTAGACGTTGTTCGCTTGTGTGCCGCCTTCGGGGGCGGCGTAAGTGATGCCCGGAACGTTGCGCAGCGCGTCGCCCAGCGTGGTCGCGGCCTGCGAGCGGATCAGCGACTGCGGCACCGTGTTGATGATCTGCGGGATATCGCGCAGCGGCGTCTCGGTGCGGGTCGCGCTGCTGGTCGACTCGGTCGTGAACCCCTCTTGCGCACCCCGCACCCTCACCTCAGGCAGGGTTTGCTCCGATTGCGCCTGCGCGAGCGCCCACTCCGGCGCGGACGCGGAAAAAGCCACCAGCATCGCCGCCGCCAGCGGGCGGCGCTTGAATCGCTCCATTCTTGTCCCCTTGTTGGTTGCACACCGCAGGACTGCGCTGGCTGCCTAAGGGGTCGCTGGCTGCGTCTGCTACGCAAACGATAATCGTTCTCGTTCCGGAGCGCAACTGGGGATTGCTAGAATCCCCTGTCCCCTTAGGAGGAGGATCGAAAATGACCAGACTCAAGTTCACGGCGCTCGCCGTTGCCGCCTGCTTCGCGGCTCCTGCCATGGCGCAGCAGGTGACCTTCATGACCGGCCCCCAGGGCGGTTCCTGGATCCCGCTGGGCGGCGCCCTGAAGGGGATGTGGGAAAAGGCGGTCCCCGGCCTGCAGATCACCCAGACCCCCGGCGCCGGCATCGCCAACGTGCGCGGCATCGACGAGGACAAGGCGCAGATCGGCTTCGCCAACTCGAGCACCACCGTCGACGGACTCGAGGGGCGCGCGCCCTATCCGAAGAAGGTCACCAAGGTCTGCCAGGTAGCCAACCTGTACCCGCAATACTTCCAGGTGGTGGCGCTGACCGACGCCAAGATCAACAGCTTCGCCGATCTGAAGGGCAAGGCGCTGGTGACGCAGCCGAAGGGCAACACCGCCGAGATCCTCACCGACCAGGTGCTCAAGCTGAACGGCCTTAGCTACCAGTCGCTGTCCAAGACCAACTTCCAGGCGGCGTATACCGACGCGGTGTCCATGATGAAGGACGGCCACGTGCAGGTGTTCACGCTCGGCACTACGGCGCCGGCCTCGGCGGTGATGGACCTCGCCAGCGCGCGCGACATCCGCCTGGTCCCGGTCGACGACAAGACCATGGCGGCGCTGAAGAAGGCCAACCCGGGCTACAACCGGCTGATCATCAAGGCGGGCACCTATCCCAAGCAGGACCGCGACGTTCCGGTGATCGGCTACTCGACCCACGTCGTGGCGGCCTGCGACCTGCCGGAGAACACGGTCTACCAGATGACCAAGGCGATGGCCGGAAACGTCGCCTCGATGGCGGCGGTGGTCAAGGCGATCGAAGGCATCACGCCCAAGGACATGGCGCTCGACATCGGCGTGCCGTTCCACAAGGGCGCGGTGAAGTTCTACAAGGAAGCCGGCGCGCTGTAAGGCTCCTTCTCGGGGAGGGGAAGGACGCTTGGACGAGGAAAAAGCGGCGACGGCGCCGCGCACGAATCTGCTGAAGGCCGCGGTGGCGCTGATCGCCATCGCGATGTCCCTGTATCACATGTACGTCGCCGCCTTCGGCCCGCCGGAGGCGCTGATCTTCCGCGGCACCCACCTGCTGTTCACCCTGACGCTGGTGTTCCTGCTCTACCCGATGAAGCCCGGCGGCGGGCTCGCCTGGCGCATCGCCGACGCGGCGTTCCTGCTCGGCGCGTGGGCTTTCATCCTGCACATCTACTTCAACTACGAGTACGTCACCAACCGCATCATCTACATCGACGACCTGACCAGGCTGGACACGCTTTACGCCTGGGTCTCGATCGTCATCGTGCTGGAGGCGACGCGGCGCGTGCTGGACTGGGGGCTCACCATCACCGCAGCACTGTTCGTGCTGTATCCGCTGCTGCTGACCAACGTGCGCGTCCCGGTGTTCCTCGAGCAGCTGTACCTGTCGACCGAGGGCATCTTCGGTTCGACGCTCGGCGTGTCGGCGTCGTACGTCATGCTGTTCGTGATCTTCGGCGCGTTCATGGAGAAGGGCGGCACCGGCAAGCTGTTCATGGACTTCGCGCTGTCGATCGCCGGCGGCACCGCCGGCGGGCCGGGCAAGGTCTCGGTGATCTCCTCCAGCCTGTTCGGCACCGTCTCGGGCAGCGCGGTGGCGAACGTGATGGTCGACGGCCCGATGACCATCCCGCTCATGAAGCGCTCGGGGTTTCGCCCGCCTTTCGCCGCCGCGGTCGAAGCCACCGCCTCGACCGGCGGCCAGATCATGCCGCCGGTGATGGGCGCCGGCGCCTTCGTGATGGCCGAGTTCCTCGCCGTGCCCTACGCGCAGGTGGCGCTATGGGCCCTGATCCCGGCGCTGCTGTACTACGTGGCGGTGTTTTTCGCCGTGCACTTCGAAGCCAAGCGCTACGGCCTGCACGGCGTGCCGCGCGCGGAGTTGCCGCGCTTCGCGGCCGTGATGCGCGAGCGCGGGCACCTGTTCATCCCGATCCTGATCGTGCTCGGCGGCCTGCTGCTCGGCTATTCGGCGCCGCTGTGCGCGCTGGTCGCGACCCTCGCCTGCCTGCCGACCGCGCTGCTGCGCAAGAGCACGCGGGCGGGCATCACCTGGCGCACCCCGCTCGAGGCGCTGCAGGACGGCGCCAAGGCCTCGCTGTCGGTCGCCGTCGCCTGCGCGGCGGCGGGCCTGGTGATCGGCGCGGTGACCATCACCGGCATGGGCATCGTGTTCACCCAATACGTCGTCGAGATCGCGCAGCACAGCCTGCTGCTCGCGCTGGTGCTGACCGCCCTCGCCAGCCTGGTGCTCGGGCTTGGCCTGCCGACCACGCCGGCCTACATCGTCACCGTGGCGCTGCTGGTGCCCGCGCTCATCAAGCTCGGCGCGCCGGCACCCGCGGCGCACATGTTCTCGTTCTACTTCGCGATCCTGTCGGCCATCACGCCGCCGGTCGCGCTCGCGGTGTTCGCCGCCGCGGCGCTCGCCAAGTGCGACCAGTGGACCGCGGGGTGGGCGGCGATGCGCGTCGCCGCAGTGGCCTACATCGTCCCGTTCATGTTCGTTTACGAGCCGGCACTGCTGATGATCAACGGCTGGGCGCAATGGCACGTCAGCCTGATGGCGCTGCTCTCCGCGAGCTTCGGCTGCATCCTCCTCGCGGCGGGAATGCACGGCTACCTGCTGACGGTCGCGCGCATCTGGGAGCGCGCGCTGCTGGTCGCGGCGGGCCTGCTGCTGATCGCCCCCGAGATCATCTCGAGCCTGGTGGGCCTCGCCCTTCTCGGCGTGGTGGTGGCGGCGCAGCTTCCGCGTCGGAAGACGGCAGGACTTGCGCCGGCTCCCGGCGGAACTCCCCCTCGATGACCCCGCCGGCCTAGGCCTTCGCCGCCGCCTGCTGCTGGCGGGTCTTGTCGAGCACTGTCATCGCGGTGGCGACCATGCCGCCGACGTCGCCCACGCTGGCCGGCAGGATGACCGTGTTGTTCGTCTTCGCGAGGTTGGCGAAAGCTTCCACGTACTGCTGCGCGACCTTGAGGTTGGCGGCGTCCATGCCGCCCTTGTCGCCGATCGCCTCGGCCACCGCGCGCACGCCGGCCGCGGTCGCTTCGGCGATGACGCGGATCGCGGTGGCGTCGCCCTGCGCCTTGTTGATCGCGGCCTGCTTCTCGCCCTCCGAGCGCAGCACCGCGGCCTGCTTCTCGCCGTCGGCCAGGTTGATCTCCTCCTGGCGCTGGCCCTCGGACTTGGCGATCAGCGCGCGCTTCTCGCGCTCGGCGGTGATCTGCGCCTGCATCGCGCGCAGGATCGTCTCCGGCGGGGTCAGGCTCTTGATCTCGTAGCGCAGCACCTTGATGCCCCAGTTGGCGCCCGCCTCGTCGAGCGCCTGCACGATCTGCTTGTTGATCACGTCGCGCGACTCGAAGGTCTTGTCGAGCTCCATCTTGCCGATCTCGCTGCGCAGGGTGGTCTGCGCGAGCTGGGTGATCGCGCTGACGTAGTTGGAGGAGCCGTACGAGGCGAGGCGGGGATCGGTCACCTGGTAGTACAGGATGCCGTCGACGCCGAGCTGCGTGTTGTCCTTGGTGATGCAGATCTGCTCGGGCACGTCGAGCGGCACTTCCTTCAGCGAGTGGACGTACGCGACGCGGTCGAGGAACGGGATGATCAGGTTGAGTCCCGGCTCGAGCGTGCCGTGGAAGCGGCCCAGGCGCTCGACCACCCAGGCGCTCTGCTGCGGCACGATGCGCACGCCCTCGATGACGAAGGCGATCGCCACGCCGAGCACCAGCACCCAGCCCCAGTATTTCGCCAGCGCCGGCACGAACGACGCCGCGATGGCAAGCCCCACCGCTACCGCAAGCTTCCAGAACATGTCCGCTCCTCCCTAGCCAGGCCGGTTCTTTGCGACTTTCAGCGTATTGCCGTCGGCGGCGAGCACGTAGACCGTGGCTCCCGCCTCCAGCCCCTCGCCGCCTTCCACGCGCGCGTCCCAGCTGGCGCCGCGATAGCGCACGCGCGCCAGGCGCGCCGACGGGTCGATCCAGCTCTCGAAGCTCGCCGGCATGCCGGCGTCGATGTGCGGCATCTGCTCGGCCTTGTTCTTCGCCCGGTACACATGCACGCCGTAGCAGCCGGCGGCCGCGACGACGACGAAGCAGGTGGCCTGGCCGCCGAACCCGAACCCCAGCCAGGCGGCGCCGGCCGCGGCGAACGCGGCGATCCCCAGCATCAGCAGGTAGAACGTCCCCGTCAGCAGCTCGGTGATGACGAGCACCAGCCCGACGATCGCCCAGGTGAGGGAATGCTCCATAGAAGGGCTAATTTACTAGAATCGGCTGATGCTTGCGGAACAACTGATCGCGCTGCACGAAAGCGCGCGCGAGGGCCCGCCATTCACCGACACCCATGCCGGCCTGACTCCGGCGCAGGGATATGAGGCGGCGCGCGCGCTGCATCGGCACCGCCTGTCGCGCGGCTGGCGCGCCGTCGGCCGCAAGATCGGCTTCACCAACCGTACGATCTGGCCGCGCTACGGCGTGTACGAGCCGATCTGGGGCACGGTGTACGACCGCACGCTGATCCGCGCTCAGGGCGATCGCGCCAGCGTGCCGCTCGCCGGCCTGGTGAATCCCCGCATCGAGCCCGAAATCTGCTTCGGGCTGAAGGCGCCGCCGCGCGGCGGCAGCGCCGAGGCGCTGCTCGAGTCGCTCGACTGGATCGCGCACTCGATCGAGATCGTGCAGAGCCACTACCCCAACTGGAAGCTGCGCCTGGCCGACTGCACCGCCAGCAACGGCCTGCATGGCCGGCTGATCGTGGGCACGCCGGTCCCGGTGGGCACGCTGCCCGGACTGATGCGGGCATTGCCGGCGGTCGAGGTCGAGCTGCTGAAGGCCGGCGCGCCGGTCGACCGCGGCATCGCGTCCAACGTCCTCGACAGCCCGCTGCTGGCCTTGGGGCACTTCGTGGCGGTGCTCGCCGCCCAGCCGGAAGCCGCGCCCCTCGCCGCGGGCGAGATGGTCAGCACGGGGACCATAACCGATGCTCACCCGGTACGCGCCGGCGAGACCTGGAGCACGCGGCTGAGCGGCCTGCCGCTGCCGGGCCTGACGGTCGATTTCACATGAGGCCGCTCGAGGGCATCACCGTGGTCGCGCTCGAGCAGGTCATCGCCGGCCCGTTCGCCACCCGCCAGCTCGCCGAGCTCGGCGCGCGCGTGATCAAGATCGAGCGGCCGGCCGGGGGCGACTCGGCGCGCGCCTACGACCGCACGGTAAAGGGACAGTCGTCGCATTTCGTGTGGGTCAACCGCTCGAAGGAGAGCCTGGCGCTCGACGTCAAGCATCCCGCGGCGGGCGAGATCCTCGCCCGCCTGGTGGCCAAGGCGGACGTGTTCCTGCAGAACCTCGCGCCCGG